>NZ_JBLYZG010000038.1:0-49679 GCF_049310245.1 Endozoicomonas sp. ALB115
GGGGCAACAGCGTGGCCACGGCCTCTTTTAGCTTCGGTATCTTCTTCAGCTCCAGACCATTGTCCACCAGTTTTGCCATGGCCCACAGCAGCTTGGCGATATGCTGAGGAATAAAGTGATCTTTCTTTGATTCTGCTTTGGTTTTCACCAGGAGCAACAGCGCGGCCACAGCCTCTTTGAGCTTCGCTGTCTTCTCCAGCGCCAGCCCATTGTCCACCAGTTTTGCCATGGCCCACAACAGGTTGGCGATATGCAGAGGAATAAAGTGGTCTTTCTTTGATTCTGCTTTGGTTTTCATCTGGAGCAACAGCGCGGCCACAGCCTCTTTGAGCTTCGTTGTCTTCTCCAGCTCGAGCCCGTTTTCCACCAGTTTCGCTATTGCCCACAGCAGGTTGGTGACTGCCTGAGGCGTGAAGTGGTCCTTCTCTTCTTTTGATTCGGCTTTGGTTTTCACATAGGGCAACAGCACACACACAGCCTCTTTGAGCTTCGCTGTCTTCTCCAGCTCCAGTCCGCTGTCCACCAGTTTCGCCAGGGCCCAAAGCAGGTTGGTAACTGCCTGTGGCTGGAATTGGTCTTTCTCTTCTTTGGATTCGGCTTTGGCTTTCACATGGGACAACAGCACGTCCAAGGCTTCTTTGAGCTTCGGTGTCGTCTCCAGCTCCAGCCCGTTGTCCACCAGTTTTGCCAGAGACCAGAGCAGGTTGGTGGTCGTTTGAGTGTTAAAGTGGCCCTTCTCTTCTTTTGATTCGGCTTTGGTTTTCACATGGGGCAACAGCGCGGCCACGGCCTCTTTGAGCTTCGTTGTCTTCTCCAGCTCCAACCCGTTGTCCACCAGTTTCGCCAGGGCCCACAGCAGGTTGTTGATAGCTTGAGTGTTCAGGTGGTCCTTCTCCTCTTTTGATGCGGCTTTGGTTTTCACACAGGGCAACAGCGCACACACGGCCTCTTTGAGCTTCGTTGTCTTCTCCAGCTCCAGTCCGTTGTCCACCAGTTTTGCCATGGCCCACAGGAGATTGGCGACTTCCTGTGGCTTGAAGTGGTCTTTCTCTTGTTTTGATTCGACTTTGGTTTTCACATGGCGTAACAGCGCGGCCACGGCTTCTTTGAGCTTCGCCATCTCCAGCTGCAGCCCATTGTCCACCAGTTTCGCCAAGCCCCACAGCAGGTTAGAGGTACCTTGAGTGTTGAAGCGGTCTTTCTCTTCTTTTGATTCAGTTTTGGTTTTCACCTGGGGTAACAGCGCAGCCACGGCTTCTTTCAGCTTCGGTGTCTTCTCCAGCGCCAACCCATTGTCCACCAGTTTCGCCATGGCCCACACCAGGTTAGAAATACCTTGAGTGTTGAAGCGGTCTTTCTCTTCTTTTGATTCGGCTTTGGTTTTCACATGGGGCAACAGCGCAACCACGGCCTCTTTCAGCTTCGCTGTCTTCTCCAGCGCCAGCCCATTGTTCACCAGTTTCGCTACGGCCCACAGCAGGTTGACGGTACCCTGTGCATAAATGCCCCTGGCTTCAGGTTTTTGGTTGCACTTATGTATTACAGGATCAAGTAAAGCTGACAGTAGAGCAGCCTGGATTTCCTTAACCCACTCATCCATGTATTTATGAGGGGTAAAAACACCCGCTGAAGTAAATGAATGAAACGTTGTCGCCAGGTTTCGCCAGGTCCACCCGGGTGTCGCTTTAAAATCGTGCAACAATGGTATCAGTTGGCGTTGTTCACTATGATTCAAAGATCGTTTTGACACTGAAGTGTATTGTTTGATGGAAAGAGCAAATTGACAGTGTTTTTTACCATCATATTGATCACCATAATCAGTAGATATCTTCATCATGTAATCGATTTTTTCTGGTGTGATGAGAGCTTTGAAACCATGAACAGGTTTTATTGAATGTCTTGGTGGATGGTCAGCAGAGCAGGCGTCAGAAGCAGCATAAAATTCATTACTCTCCCGGATATAGGCGAGTGGCGCATCCAACTGTCTGACTGTACCATGCCGGAATCGCCCACTTTTTGAACAATCGGTACGATCATCCGGCTGTTTATAATCATTACCTGATGTTGTGCATTGCCAACTGACACCAGCACCGCCTCTGTCCATAATTATATTTCATTAATTCATGGAAAATATAAAAAGTAGACTACTCGATGGCATCATCAGTCAGCCGTTTTCACTGACTTTTTTCTCCTCCTGTTTCTTTTTTTTGTTTTTTCTGTTGGCTCTTCTAAATATTCTTCGGCGGTAAAATAACAGTCATCGGAAAATTCCCCTCCTTCATCGACAGTAACGTATGCCTCATCTTCTGCCCCCTCGCCGCTGTTATTTAACAAAGAACCATAAGCCTTTGGCGGGACGGCTAACTTTGTCTTTATTTGCTCAATAACTATTTTTATTGAATCCTGGTTCACAAGACTGGTCACCGGGATTTCAATGACCTCAAATCCTGATTTTTGCAGCAGGGCGATTTTCAGCAAAGTCGACCCATTCCTGGTTTTGAAATCACCACCCACGTAATGGGAAGGTCCCTGAACGTCGATCACCATGTTGTACTCTGGCAGTAGCAGGTCAACCGGAGGTAATGAGTTCAGACTCTTTTCTTCTTCAATCTTCAACGAAGGAAGACTGGATTGGAGTTGATCGCAGAGGGTGGACTGAGGTTGTGAAATGAATGTCTGGTAATCGGGAACCACCGGACACGATCTCCCAAGCCAACTTGCTGCCATGGCAATGATGGATTGATCCTCATTGCCCGGGGAGGTAATTTCCAGGCGAGAAAATAGTTCGCCTATGTGCTTTTCAAGGGAGTGTTTATCATTACTGCCTGATTCCAGATAAAACCTGGCACAGAATACCATGACTCCCCAGAGAGACATCAATATACTTTGCTGAGAGAGCTGAGGTGTTTTACTGATTCTGTCAACAAGAACATCGAACGTAGATTTAATCAGGTTCAGCTCAATGGCCTCACCCAGTTTCGCCAGGGCCCAGAGCAGGATGGCGGTACCTTGAGGGTTGAAGTGGTCTTTCTCTTCTTTTGATTCGGCTTTGGTTTTCACATGGTACAACAGCGCGGCCAGGGCCTCTTTGAGCTTCGGTGTTTTCTCCAGCTCCAGCCCGTTGTCCACCAGTATCACCACGGACCACAGCAGATTGACGGTACCTTGAGACTTGAAGCGGTCTTTCTCTTCTTTTGATTCGGCTTTGGTTTTCACCTGGGGCAACAGCGCGGCGATGGCCTCTTTGAGCTTCGGTGTCTTCTCCAGCTCGAGCCCGTTGTCCACCAGTTTCGCCATTGCCCACAGCAGGTTGGCCACTGCCTGCGGGTTGAAGTGGTCTTTCTCTTCTTTTGATTCGGCTTTGATTTTCACATGGGGCAACAGTACGGCCACGGTCTCTTTGAGCATTACTGTCTTCCCCAGCGCCAGGCCGTTATCCACCAGTTTCGCCACGGCCCACAGCAAGTTGGCAATACCTTGAGTTTTGAAGTGGTCTTTCTCTTCTTTTGATTCGGCCCTGGTTGCCACCTGGGGCAACAACGCGTTCACGGCCTCTTTGAGCTTCGCTGTCTTCTCCAGCCCATTGTCTACCAGTTTTGCCACGGCCCACAGCAGGATGGCGATATGCTGAGGAATAAAGTGGTCTTTCTTTGCTTCTGCATTGATTTTCACCTGGAGCAACAGCGCGACCACAACCTCTTTGAGCTTCGTTGTCTTCTCCAGCTCCAGACCGTTGTCCACCAGTTTCGCCACGGCCCACAGCAGGTTGGCGACTGCCTGTGGCCTGAAGTGGTCTTTCTCTTCTTTTGATTCGGTTTTGGTTTTCACAAGGTGTACTAGCGCAGCCACGGCCTCTTTGAGCTTCGCTGTATTCTCCAGCTCCAGTCCGTTGTCCACCAGTTTTGCCAAGGCCCACAGTAGATTGGAGACTTCCTGTAGATTGAAGTGGTCTTTCTCTTTTTTGGATTCGGCTTTGGTTTTCACAAGGTGTACTAGCGCAGCCACGGCCTCTTTGAGATTCGTTGTCTTCTCCAGTGCCAGACCGTTGTCCACCAGTTTCGCCAGGGCCCACAGCAGGTTGGCGATCTGCTGAGGAATAGAGTGGTCTTTCTCTTGTTTTGATTCAGCTTTGGTTTTCACATGGGGCAACAGCGCAGCCACGGCCTCTTTGAGCTTCGGCGTCTTCTCCAGCTTCAGCCCGTTGTCCACCAGTTTCGCCAGGGCCCACAGCAGATTAGCAGTATCTTGATTGTTAACGCGGTCTTTCTCTGCTTTTGATTCGGCTTTGGCTTTCACCTGGGGTAACAGCGCAGCCACGGCCTCTTTCAGCTTCGGTGTCTTCTCCAGCGCCAGCCCATTGTCCACCAGTTTCGCCAAGGCCCACAGCAGGTTAGTGGTACCTTGAGTGTTGAAGCAGTCTTTCTCTTCTTTTACTTCGGCTTTGGTTTTCACATGGGGCAACAGCGCAACCACGGCCTCTTTCAGCTTCGCTGTCTTCTCTAGCGCCAGCCCGTTGTCCACCAGTTTTGCTACGGCCCACAGCAGGTTGACGGTACCCTGTGCATTAATACCTCTGGCGTCAGGTTTTTGGTTGCACTTAAGTATTACTGGATCAAGTAAAGTTGTCAGTAAATCAGCTTGAGCTTCCTTAACCCACTCATCCATGTATTGATGAGGGGTAAAAACACCCGCTGAAGTAAATGAATGAAACGTTGTCGCCAGGCTTCGCCAAGTCCACCCGGGTGTCGTTTTAAAATCGTGCAACAAGGGTATCAGTCGGCGTTGTTCACTGTGATTTAAAGATCGTTGTGACGCTGATGCGTATTGTTTAATTAAAGTGGCAAATTGACTGTGTTTTTTACCATCATAGCGATCACTATAACGAGCAGATACCCCCACCAGCCAATCCATTTTTTCTTGGGTGATGAGAGCATTAAAACCATGATCAGGTTTTATTGAGTGTCCTGGTGAATGGTTAGCAGAGCAGGCATCAGAAGCAGGATGAAGTTCATTACGCTTCTGGATATAGGGCAGTGGTGCATTCACCTGCCTGACTGTGCCATGCCTGTATCGCCCATTTTTTGCAAAATCGGTACGATCATCCGGTTTTTTATATTCATTACCTGATGTTGTGCATTGCCAACTGACACCAGCACCGCCTCTGTCCATAATTATATTTCATCAATTCATGGAAAATATAAAAAGTAGACTAGTCTATGGCATCATCAGTCAGTAGTTTTTACTGACTTTGTTCTCCTCCTGCTTCTCTTTTTTGTGATTTCATTTGGTTAACTGCTTAAATCTTCTTCAGTGGAAAAATAACAGTCATCGGAAAATTGCCCTTCTTCATCGGCAGTAACATATACGTCTTCTGCCGTCTTCTCGCTGTTCAGTAACACAGGGCCATCGTCCTCTCGCAGGATGGCTAACTTTGTCTTTATTTGCTCAATAACGCTTTGCATTGAATCCTGGTCATCCAGCTTTGTCACCGGGATTTCAATAACCTCAAACCCTAATTTTTGCAGCAGGGCGATTTTCAACAAAGTCGGGCCATTCCTGGTTTTGAAATCACCACCCACGTAATGGGAAGGCCCCTGAATGTCGATAACTATGTTGTAATCTGGCAGTAGCAGGTCAACAGGAGGTAATGAGTTCAGACTCGTCTCTTCTTCAATCTTCAAAGACGGAAGGCTTAATCGGAGTTGATCGCGAAAAATGGATTGTGATTGTGAAATGGTTGACCGGTAATAGGGAACCACCACCGGGCAGGCTCTCCCAAGCCAGCTTGCGGCCATGGCCATGATGAATGGAGCCTCTGTATTGCACGGGGGTGGAATTTCCAGGCGAGACAACAGTTCATCTATACGCTTTTCAAGAGCATTTTTACTATCGCTACCGAAGTGCAGATAAAATCTGGCACAGAATACCAGGACTCCCCAGAGAGACATCGGTATATCTCGCTGAGAGAGCTGAGGGTTTTCAGTGATTCTATCGACAAGAGAATTGATCACAGATTGGACCAGATTCAGCTCAATGGCCTCACCCATTTTCGCAAGGGCCCACAGTAGATTGGCAACTTCCTTTGGCTTTAAGTGGTCTTTGTCTTCTTTTGCTTCGGCTTTGGTTTGCACATGGGGCAACAGCGCGATCACGGGCTCTTTAAGCTTCGATATTTTCCCCAGTGTCAACCCCTTCTCCACCAGTTTCACCAGGGCCCACAGCAGGTTGGCGATATTCTGAGGAGAAAATTGGTTTTTCTCTTCTATTGATCCGGCTTTGGTTGTCACATGAAGCAACAGCGCGGCCACGACCTCTTTGAGCTTCGGTGTCCTCTCCAGCTCCAATCCGTTGTGCACCAGTTTCGCCACGGCCCAAAGCAGGTTAACGATATCCTGAGTACTGAAGCAGTCTTTCTTTTCTTTTGATTCGGCTTTGGTTTTCACTTGGGGCAACAACCTGGCCACAACCTCTTTAAGTGTGGGTGTGCGCTCCAGCTCCAGTCCGTTGTCCACCAGTTTCGCCAGGGCCCAAAGCAGGTTGGAGACTTCCAGCGGCTGGAATTGGCTTTTCTCTTCTTTTAATTCGGCTTTGGTTTTCAGGTGGTACAACAGCGCGGCCAGGGCTTCTTTGATCTTCGGTGTCTTCTCCAGTTCCAGCCCGTTGTCCACCAGTTTCGCCATGGCCCACAGCAGGTTGGTGATCTGCTGAGGAATAAAGTGGTCTTTTTCTTCTTTTGATTTGGCTTTGGTTTTCACATGGTACAACAGCGCGGCCAGGGCTGCTTTGACCTTCGGTGTCTTCTCCAGCTCCAGCCCGTTGTCCACCAGTTTCGCCAGGGCCCACAGCAGATTGGCGATATGCTGAGGAATAAAGCGGTCTTTCTCTTCTTTGGATTCGGCTTTGGTTGCCACATGGGGCAACAGCACAGCCACCACCTCTTTGAGCTCCGGTGTTTTCTCCAGCCCATTGTCCACCAGTTTCGCCAAGGCCCACATCATGTTGGAGATATGCTGGGAAATAAAGTATTCCTTCTCTTCGTTTGATTTTGCTTTGGCCTTAATATGCAGCAAAAGTGCGGCAACAGCCTCTTTGAGCTTCGGTGTCTTCTCCAGCGCCAGCCCATGGTCCACCAGTTTCGCCACGGCCCAATATAGATTGGCAACTTCCTGTGGCGTGAAGTGGTCTTTCTCTTCTTTTGATTCGGCTTTGGCTTTCACATGGGACAACAGCACGGCCACAACCTCTTTCAGCTTCGGTGTGTTCTCCAGCTTCAGTCCGTGGTCCACCAGTTTCGCCAAGGCCCACAGCAGGTTGGTGGCAGTTTGAGTGTTAAAGTGGTCTTTCTCCTCTTTTGATTCGGCTGTGGTTTTTACATGGGGCAACAGCGCGACCACGGCCTCTTTGAGCTTCAGTGTCTTTTGCAGTCCGTTGTCCACCAGTTTTGCCACGGCCCACAGCAGGTTGGTGATATGCTGAGGAATAAAGTGGTCTCTCTCTTCTTTTAATCTGGCGTTGGTTGTCACATTGTACAAAATTACCGCCACGGCCTCTTTGAGCAACGGTGTCTTCTCCAGCTCCAGCCCGTTGTCCACCAGTTTCGCCACGGCCCACATCAGGTTGGCGTTACCTTGAGTGTTGAAGTGGTCTTTCTTCTCTTTTGATTCCGCTCTGGTTTTCACCTGGTGCAACAACGTGGCCACAGCCTCCTGGAGCTTCGGTGTCTTCTTCAGTTCCAGCCCGTTGTCCACCAGTTTTGCCACAGACCACAGCAGGCTGACGATGCGCTTGGGAATAAAGTGGTCGTTCTCTTCTTTTGATTCGGCTTTGATTTTCGCATAGGGCAACAGCGCGGCCACGGCCTCTTTCAGCTTCGGTGTTTTCTTCAGTACCAGCCCATTGTCCACCAGTTTCGCCAGGGCCCACATCAGGTTGACGGCACCCAGTGCATCAATATCCCTGGTTTCCTGGTTGCACTTAAGTATTACCAGATCAAGCAAATTTGACAGTAGAGCAGCTTGAGTTTCCTTAACCCACGCATCCATGTATTTATGAGGGGTAAAAACACCCGCCGAAGTAAATGAATGAAACGTTGTCGTCAGGCTTCGCCAGCTCCACCGGGGTGTCGCTTTAAAATCGTGTAACAGTGGTATCAGTTGACGTTGTTCACTGTGATTTAAAGGTCGTTGTGACGCTAATGTGTATTGTTTAATTAAAGTGGTAAATTGACTGTGTTTTTTCCCATCGTAGCGATTACCGTAATGGGCAGATACCTTTGCCAGCCAATCCATTTTTTCTTGAGTAACGAGAGTATTAAAATCATCAACAGGTTTTACTGAATATCTTGGCGGATAGTCAGCAGAGCAGGCACCAGAAGCACGATAAAATTCATTACGCCCCGGGATATAGGGGGGTGGCGTATTCGCCTGCCTGGCTGTGCGATGTCGATATCGCCTGTTCCTTGAAGAATCGCCATGACCCTCCGATTGTTTATAATCATTACCTGATGTCGTGTATTTCCAACTTATACCAGCACCGCCTCTATCCATATTTATATTTCATTAATTCATGGAAAATATAAAAGTAGACTACTGGCTTGTTTTTAGCCCATCTTGCTTAAATGTCCATCAACTCCTGTGTAATTGCCGCTTGAGTAAATGGGTTTTCACCGGCTTTTTTCTCTTCCTTTTTCGTTTTGGTTTACCTGTTTTCTCTTCTAAATACTCTTCGGCAGTAAAATAACAGTCATCTGAAAACTGCCCTCCATCATCGGCAGTAAAATATGCCTCGTCTGCCGCCCACTCGCCGCTGTTAAGTGACACAGAGCCATGAGCCTCTGGCAGGACGGCTAGCTTTGCCTTGATTTGCTCAATAACTGTTTTCATTGAATCCTGGTTATCAAGCTTGTTCACCGGGATTTCAATGACCTCATATCCTGCTTTTTGCAGCAGGGCGATTTTCAGCAACGTCGAGCCATTCCTGGTTTTGAAATCACCACTCACGTAATGAGAAGGCCCCTGAACGTCAATAACCGTGTTGTAATCTGGCAACAGCAGGTCAACCGGAGGTAATGAGTTCAGACTCTTTTCTTCTTCTATCGTCAAAGACGGAAGGCTTGATTGGAGTTGCTCGAAGAAAGCGGATTGTGATTCGGAAATGACTGTCCGGTAATGGGGGTCCACCGGACATGCTCTGCCAAGCCAACTTGCGGCCATGGCAATAACGGTTTGAACCTCTGTATTGTCCGGGGATGTATTTCCCAGGCGAGAAAATAGTTCACCTATGTGCTTTTCCAGCGGATTTTTATCACTGCTACCTGAGTCCAGATAAACCCTGGCACAAAATACCATAACTCCCCAGAGAAACATCGATATATCTTGCTGAGAGAGTTGAGGGTGTTTACTGATTCTGTCGACAAGAGAATCGAACGTCGATTTCATCAGGTTCGGCTCAATGGCCTCACCCAGTTTCGCCAGGGCCCACAGCAGATTGACGGTACCTTGAGTATTGAAGAGGCCTCTCTCTTCTTTTGATTCAGCTTTGGTTGTCACATAGGGCAGCAGCGCGACGACGGCTTCTTTGAGCTTTGCTGTTTCCTCAAGTTCTAGCCCGTTGTCCACCAATTTCGCCATGGCCCACAGCAGATTGGCAATATGCTGAGGAATAAAGTGGTCTTTCTCTTCTCCTGATTCAGCTTTGGTTTTAACATGGGGCAACAGTGCGGCCACGGCCTCTTTGAGCTTCGGTGTCTTCTCCAGCTCCAGCCCGTTGTCCAACAGTTTCGCCACGGCCCACAGTAGATTAGTGACGTCCTGTGGTTTGAATGGGTCTTTCTCTTTTTTTGATTCGGCTTTGGTTTGCACGTGGGGCAACAGCGCAGCCACGGCCTCTTTCAACTCCGGCATCTTCTCCAGCTTCAGCCCATTGTCTACCAGCTTCGCTACCGCCCACAGCAAATTGGTGACTTCCTGCAGCTTGAAGTGGTCTACTTTTGATCCGACTTTGGTTTTCACATGGGGCAACAGTGCCGCCACAACCTCTTTGATCTTCGGTGTCTTCGCAAGCTTCAGCCCGTTGTCCACCAGCTTCGCTACCGCCCACAGCAGGTTGGTAATACCTTGAGTGTTGAAGTGGTCTTTCTCTTCTTTTGATTCGGCGTTGGTTTTCACATAGGGTAACAGCGCTGACACGGCCTCTTTCAGCTTCGGTGTTTTCGCCAGCTCCAGACCGTTGTCCACCAGTTTCGCCACAGCCCACAGCAGGTTGACCATATGCTGAGGGATAAAATGGTCTTTCTCTTCTTTTGATTCGGCCCTGGTTTTCACATGGGGCAATAGCGCGGTCAAGGCCTCTTTGAGTTTTGCTGTCGTCTCCAGCTCCAGCCCGTTATCCACAAGTTTCGCCAGGGCCCACAACAGGTTAGCGATACCTTGAATATTGAAGTGGTCTTTCTCTTCTTTTGATTCGGCGTTGGTTTTCACATGGGGCAACAGCGCAGCCACGGCCTTTTTGAGCTTCGGCGTCTTCTCCAGCTTCAGACCATTGTCCACCAGTTTCGCCATGGCCCACAGTAGATTGGCGACTTCCTGTGGCTTGAAGTGGTCTTTCTCTTTTTTTGATTCGGCTTTGGTTTTCACATGGGGCAACAGCGCGGCCACGGCCTCTCTGGGCTCCGCTGTCTTCTTCAGTTCCAGCCCGTTGTCCACCAGTTTTGCCAGGGCCCACAGCAGATTGGCGATATGCTGAGGCATAAAGTGGTCTTTCTCTTCTGTTGATTCAGCTTTGTTTTTCACCAGGGGCAACAGCGCGGCCACGGCCTCTTTCAGCTTCGGCACCTTCTCCAGCACCAGCCCATTGTCCACCAGTTTTGCCGAGGCCCACAGCAGGTTGGCGATACCTTGTACATCAATATCACTGGCTTCAGTTTTTTGGTTGCACTTAAGGATTAATGCATCAAGTAACGTTGACAGTAAAGCGGCTTGAGTTTCCCCATACCCGTATTTATGAGGGGTAAAAACACCCGCGGACGTAAATGAATGCAGCGTTGTTGTCAGACTTCGCCAGGACCACCCGGGTGTCACTTTAAAATCTTGCAACAATGGTATCAGTTGGCGTTGTTCATTATGATTTAATGGTCGTTTTGCCCCTGATGTGTACCGTTTGATTGAACAGGCAAATTGACCATGATTTCTACCATCATAGAGGTCACCATAACGAGCAGATATCCCCGCCAGCCAATCCATTTTTTCTGGTGTGATGAGAGTATTAAAACCATGAACAGGTTTTACTGAGTGTCCTGGTAGATGATTAGCAGAGCAGGCGTCAGAAGCAGGATGACCTTCACTGCGTTTCTGGATATAGGACAGTGGCACATTCACCTTTCTGACTGTGCCATGCCTGTATTGCCCACTCCCTGAAGCAGTGGCCTGAACGTCTTTTTTTTTGTAATCATTACCTGATGTTGTGTTTTTCCAACTTATACCAGAACCACTTCTGTCCATAATTATATTTCATTAATTCATGGAAAATATAAAAAATAGACTACTCTACGACATTAGCAGGCAGCAGTTTTTACTGACCTTTTTCTCTTCCTTTTTCTCTTTTTGGGCTTTTTGGTTTGCTCTTCTAAATATTCTTCAGCGGTAAAATAACAGTCATCTGACAATTGCCCTCCATCATCGGCAGTAAAATATTCCTCGTCTGCCGTCCATTCGCCGCTGTTAAGTGGCACAGAGCCATGAGCTTCTGGCAGGATGGCTAACTTTGCCTTTACTTGCTCAATAACTATGTTCATTGACTCTTGGTTATCAATCTTGTTCACCGGGATTTCAATAACCTCAAATCCTAATTTTTGCAGCAGGGCGATTTTCAACAAAGTCGAACCATTCCTGGTTTTGAAATCACCACTCACGTAATGAGAAGGTCCCTGAACGGCAATAACCGTGTTGTAATCTGGCAGCAGCAGGTCAACCGGAGGTAATGAGTTCAGACTCTTTTCTTCTTCTATCGTCAAAGACGGAAGACTTGATTGGAGTTGATCGCAGAAAGCGGATTGTGCTTCGGAAATGACTGTCCGGTAATGGGGGACCACCGGGCATGCTCTGCCAAGCCAACTTGCGGCCATGGCAATAACGGTTTGAACCTCTGTATTGTTCGGGGATGTATTTCCCAGGCGAGAAAATAGTTCACCTATGTGCTTTTCAAGCGGGTTTTTATTATTCCTGCCTGAGTCCAGATAAACTCTGGCGCAGAATACCATGACTCCCCAGAGAGACATCGATATATTTTGCTCAGAGAGTTGAGGGTTTTTACTGATTCGGCCAACAAGAAAATCGAACGTAGATTTAATCAGGTCCGGCTCAATGGCCTCACCCAGTTTCGCCAGGGTCCACAGCAGATTGATGGTACCTTGAGTATTGAATTGACTTCTCTCTTCTTTTGCTTCGGCTTTGGTTTTCACATGGTACAACAGCGTGGCCAGGGCCTCTTTGAGCTTTGCTGTCTTCTCCAGCTCGAGCCCGTTGCCCACCAGTTTCGTCACGGCCCACAGCAGGTTGGCGACTTCCTGTGGCTTGAAGTGGTCTTTCTCTTCTTTTGATTCGGCTTTGGTTGTCACATAGGGCAGCAGCGCGACGACGGTTTCTTTGAGCTTTGGTGTTTTCTCAAGTTCCAGCCCGTTGTCCACCAGTTTCGCCACGGCCCACAGCAGGTTGGCGATATGCTGAGGAATAAAGTGGCCTTTCTCTTCTTTTGATTCGGCTTTGCTTTTCACATGAGGCAGCAGAGTGGTCACAGTCTCTTTGAGCTTCGGTGTCTTCTCCAGCTCCAGCCCGTTGTCCACCAATTTCGCCACGGCCCACAGCAGGTTCACGATAGCTTGAGCGTTCAAGCGGCCTTTCTCTTCTTTTGATTCGGCTTTGCTTTTCACATGGGGCAACAGTGCGGCCACGGCCTCTTTCAGCTTCGGTGTCTTCTCCAGCTCCAGCCCGTTATCAACGAGTTTCGCTACCGCCCACAGCACGTTGGCGACTCCCTGTGGCTTGAAGCCGTCTTTCTCTTCTTTTGCTTCGGCTTTGCTTTTCACATAGGGCAACAGCGCGGCCACGGCCTCTTTCAGCGTCGGTGTCTCCTCCAGCTCCAGCCCGTTGTCAACGAGTTTCGCTACCGCCCACAGCAGGTTGGCGACTCCCTGTGGCTTGAAGTGGTCTTTCTCTTCTTTTGATTCGGCTTTGGTTTTCACATAGGGCAACAGCGCGGCCAGAGCCTCTTTGAGCTGCGCTGTCTTATTCAACTCCAACCCGTAATCCACCAGTTTCGCCAAGGCCCACAGCAGGTTGGCGATACCCTGAGTGTTGAATTGGCCTTTCTCTTCTTTTGATTCGGCTTTGGTTTTAACATGGGGTAACACCGCAACCACGGCTTCTTTCAGCTTCGGTGTTTTCTCAAGCTCCAGACCATTGTCCACCAGTTTCGTCACCGCCCACAGTAGATTGGTGAATTCCTGTGGATTGAAGAGGTCTTTCTCTTGTTTTGATTTGGCTTTGGTTATCACTTGGTACAACAGCGCGGCCACAGCCTCTTTGAGCTTCGGTGTTTTCTCCAGTTTCAACCCGTTGTCCACCAGTTTCGCCAAGGCCCACAGCAGGTTGGCGGTACCCTGAGTGTTGAAGTGCTCCTTCTTTGAATCGGCTTTGGTTGTCACATGAGGCAACAGCGCGACCACGGTCTCTTTGAGCTTCGGTGTTTGCTCCAGATTCAGCCCGTTGCCCACCAGCTTCGCCAAAGCCCACAACAGGATGGCGATATGCTGAGGAATAAAGTGATCTTTTTCTTCTTTTGATTCGGCTTTGGTTTGCACATGTGGCAACAGCGCGACCACGGCTTTTTCGAGCTTCGCTGTCTTGTGCAGATCCAGCCCATTGTCCACCAGTTTTACCAAGGCCCACAGCAGGTTGGCGGCACCTTGTGCATCAATATCCCTGGTTTCAGGTTTTTGGTTGCACTTATGTATTACTGCATCAAGTAAACTTGACAGTAAAGCGGCTTGAGTTTCCCTATCCCTCTTATTCATGCATTTATGAGGGGTCAAAACACCTGCGGAAGTAAATGAATGAAACGTTGTTGTCAGGCTTCGCCAGGTCCACCCGGGTATCACTTTAAAATCGTGCAACAATGGTATCAGTTGGCGTTGTTCACTATGATTTAATGGTCGTTTTCCCCCTGATGTGTACTGTTTGATTGAACAGGCAAATTGACCATGATTTCTACCATCATAGCGGTCGCCATAACGAGCAGATATCTCCGCCAGCCAATCCATTTTTTCTGGTGTGATGAGGGCATTAAAACCGTGAACAGGTTTTATTGAATGCCCTGGTGGATGGTTAGCAGAACAGGCGTCAGAAGCAGGATGACATTCATTATGCTTCTGGGTATAGCGAAGTGACGCATTCACCTGCCTGACTGTGCCATATCTGTATTGCCCGCTCCCTGAAGCACCGGCATTATCATCTGGTCGTTTATAATCATTACCTGATGTTGTGTATTTCCAACTTATACCAGAACTACCTCTGTCCATAATTATATTTCATTAATTCATGGAAAATATAAAAATAGACTATTCTACGGCATCAGCAGGCAGCAGTTTTTACTGGCCTGTTTCTCTTCCTTTTTCTTTTTTTGGGCTTTTTGGTTTGCTCTTCTAAATATTCCTCGGCGGTAAAATAACAGTCATCTGAAAATTGCCCTCCATCATCGGCAGTAAAATATGCCTCATCTGCCACCCACTCGCCGCTGTTAAGTGACACAGAGCCATGAGCTTCTGGCAGGACGGCTAACTTTGCCTTTACTTGCTCAATAACTATTTTCATTGAGTCCTGGTTATCAATCTTGTTCACCGGGATTTCAATGACCTCAAATCTCGCTTTTTGCAGCAGGGCGATTTTCAGCAACGTTGAACCGTTCCTGGTTTTGTAATCACCACTCACGTAATGAGAAGGTCCCTGAATGTCGATAACCGTGTTGTAATCTGGCAGTTGCAGATCAACCGGAGGTAATGAGTTCAGACTCTTTTCTTCTTCAATCTTCAAAGACGGAAGGCTTGATTGGAGTTGATCACAGAAAGCGGATTGTGGTTCGGAAATGACTGTCCGGTAATGGGGGACCACCGGACATGCTCTGCCAAGCCAACTTGCGGCCATTGCAATCACGGTTTGAACCTCTATATTGTCCGGGGATGTATTTCCCAGGCGAGAAAATAGTTCACCTATGTGCTTTTCCAGCGGGTTTTTATTATTCCTGCCTGAGTCCAGATAAACTCTGGCGCAGAATGCCATGACTCCCCAGAGAGACATCGATATATATTGCTGAGAGAGTTGAGGGTTTTTACTGATTCGGTCAACAAGAAAACCGAACGTAGAGTTAATCAGGTTCGGCTCAATGGCCTCACCCAGTTTCCCCAGGGTCCAAAGCAGACTGACGGTACCTTGAGTATTGAAGAGACTTCCTTCTTCTTTTGCTTCGGCTTTGGTTTTCACATGGTACAACAGCGTGGCCAGGGCCTCTTTGAGCTTTTCTGTCTTCTCCAGCTCAAGCCCGTTGTCCACCAGTTTCGCCAGGGCCCACAGCAGGTTGGCGACACCTTGTACATCAATATCCCAGGCTTCAGGTTTTTGGTTGCACGTATTTATTACTGCATCAAGTAAATTTGTCAGTAAAGCGGCTTGAGTTTCCCTATCCCCCTTATTCATATATTTATGAGGGGTCAAAACACCCGCTGAAGTAAATGAATGAAGTGTTGTTGTCAGGCTTCGCCAGGTCCACCCGGGTGTCACTTTAAAATCGTGCAACAATGGTATCAGTTGGCGCTGTTCACTATGATTTAATGGTCGTTTTCCCCCGGATGTGTACCGTTTGATTGAACAGGCAAATTGACTGTGTGTTTTACCATCATAGTGATCACCATAACGAGCAGATATCCCCGCCAGCCAATCCATTTTTTCTGGTGTGATGAGAGTATTAAAACCATGAACAGGTTTTACTGAATATCCTGGTGGATGGTTAGCAGAGCAGGCGTCAGAAGCAGGATGACCTTCATTACGTTTCTGGATATAGGACAGTGGCACATTCACCTTTCTGACTGTGCCATGCCTGTATTGCCCACTCCCTGAAGCAGTGGCCTGAACGTCTGTTTTTTTGTAATCATTACCTGATGTTGTGTTTTTCCAACTTATACCAGAACCACCTCTGTCCATAATTATATTTCATTAATTCATGGAAAATATAAAAAGTAGACTATTCCAGGGCATCAGCAGGCAGCAGTTTTTACTGGCCTTTTTCTCTTCCTTTTTCTTTTTTTGGGCTTTTTGGTTTGCTCTTCTAAATATTCTTCGGCGGTAAAATAACAGTCATCTGAAAATTGCCCTCCATCATCGGCAGTAAAATATGCCTCATCTGCCACCCACTCGCCGCTATTACGTGACACAGAGCCATGGGCCTCTGGCGGGACGGCTAACTTTGCCTTGATTTGCTCAATAACTGTTTTCATTGAATCCTGGTTATCAATCTTGTTCACCGGGATTTCAATGACCTCAAATCCTAATTTTTGCAGCAGGGCGATTTTCAGCAACGTCGAGCCATTCCTGGTTTTGAAATCACCACTCACGTAATGAAAAGGTCCCTGAACGTCGATAACCACTTTGTAATCTGGCAGCAGCAGGTCAACCGGAGGTAATGAGTTCAGACTCTTTTCTTCTTCAATCTTCAACAACGGAAGGCTTGATTGGAGTTGATCGCGGAAAGTGGATTGCAATTCTGAAATGACTGTCTGGTAATGGGGTACCACCGGACACTCTCTGTCAAGCCAGCTTGCGGCCATGGCCATGACGGATTGAACCTGTATATTGCCCGGGGGTGTATTGACCAGGCAGGAAAATAGTTCACCTATGTGCTTTTCAAGCGAGTGTTTATCATTGCTGCCTGAGTCCAGATAAAACCTGGCACAAAATACCATGACTCCCCAGAGCGACATCGATATATTTTGCTGAGAGAGTTGACGGATTTTACTGATTCTGTCGACAAGAAAATCGAACATAGATTGAACCAGGTTCAGCTCAATGGCCTCACCCAGTTTCGCCATGGCCCACAGCAGGTTGATGGTACCTTGAGTGTTGAAGTCGTTTCTCTCTTCTTTTGATTCCGCTTTGGTTTTCACATGATACAACAGCACAGACACCACCTCTTTAAGATTCGCTGTCTTCTCCAGCACCAGCCCGTCGTCCAACAGTGTTGCCAAGGCCCACAGCAGGTTGATGCTGCCTTGATTGTTGAAGTGGTCTTTCTCTTTTTTTGATTCAGCTTTGGTTTTCACATGGGGCAACAGTGCGGCCAAGACCTCATTGAGCTTCGGTGTGTTCCTCAGCCCGTTGTCCACCAGTTTCGCCAGCGCCCACAGCAGGTTGGCGACTGCCTGTGACTTGAAGTGGTCTTTCTCTTCTTTTGATTCGGCTTTGATTTTCACCTGAGGCAGCAGTGCAACCAGGGCCTCTTTGAGCTTCGCTGTCTTCTTCAGCTCCAGTCCGTTGTCCACCAATTTCGCCATGGCCCACAGCAGGTTGGAGATATGTTGAGACATAAAGCGGTCTTTCTCTTTTTTTGATTCGGCTTTGATTTTCACATGGGCTAATAGCGCGGCCACGGCCTCTCTGAGTTTCGCTGTCTTCTTCAGCTCCAGCCCGTTGTCCACCAGTTTCGCCACGGCCCACAGCAGATTGACGATATGCTGAGGAATAAAGTGGTCTTTCTCTTCTTTTGATTCAGCTTTTTTTTTCACCTTGGGCAGCAGCGCGGCCACGGCCTCTTTGAGCTTTGGTGTCTTCTCCAGTTCCAGCCCGTTGTCTATCAGTTTCGCCAGGGCCCACAGCAGGTTGGAGATATGCTGAGCAATAAAGTGTTCCTTCTCTTCTTTTGCCTGGGCTTTGGCTTTCAAATGGGGCAACAATGCGGCCACAGCCTCTTTGACCTTCGGTGTCTTCTCCAGCTCCAGCCCATTGTCCACCAGTTTCGCCACGGCCCAATATAGATTGGCGACTTCCTGTATCTTGAAGTGGTCGTTCTCTTCTTTTGCTTCGGCGTTGGTTTTCACTTGGGGCAGCAGCGCAGCCAAGGCCTCTTTGAGCTTCGGTGTCTTCTCCAACTCCAGCCCGTTGTCCACCAATTTCGCCACGGCCCACAGCAGGTTGGCGATATGCTGGGCATTAAAGTGGTCTTTCTCTGCTTTTGATTCGGCTTTGGTTTTTACCTGGAGTAACAGCGCGGCCACGGCCTCTTTGAGCTGCGTTGTCTTCTTTAGCTCCAGTCCGTTGTCCACCAATTTCGCCATGGCCCACAGCAGGTTCGCGACTTCCTGTGGCTTGAAATGGTCTTTCTCTGCTTTTGATTCGGCTTTGGTTTTTACCTGGGGCAACAGCGCGGCCACCGCCTCTTTGAGCTTCGGTGTCTTCTCCAGCTCCAGCCCATTGCTCACCAGTTTCGCCAGGGCCCACAGCAGGTTGGCGGCACCTTGTGCATCAATATCCCTGGTTTCAGGTTTTTGGTTGCACTTAAGTATTACTGCATCAAGTAAATTTGACAGTAAAGCTGCTTGAGTTTCTCTATCCCCCTTATTCATGTATTTATGAGGGGTCAAAACACCCGCTGAAGAAAATGAATGAAGCGTTGTTGTCAGGCTTCGCCAGGTCCACCCGGGTGTCACTTTAAAATCGTGCAACAATGGTATCAGTTGGTGTTGTTCACTTTGATTTAATAATCGTTTTGCTCCTGATGTGTATTGTTTGATTGAACAGGCAAATTGACTGTGTGTTTTACCATCATAGTGATCACCATAACGAGCAGATATCCTCACCAGCCAATCCATTTTTTCTGGTGTGATGAGAGCATTAAAACCATGAACAGGTTTTATTGAATGTCCTGATGGATGGTTAGCAGAGCAGGCGTCAGAAGCAGGATGACATTCATTATGCTTCCGGAGATAGGGGCGTGGTACATTCACCTGCCTGACTTTGGCATACCTGTATTGCCCACTTCCTGAAGCACCGGCATGATCATCCGGTCGTTTATAATCATTACCTGATGTTGTGTATTTCCAACTTATACCAGCACCACCTCTGTCCATAATTATATTTCATTAATTCATTGAAAATATAAAAAATAGACTATTCCAGGGCATCAGCAGGCAGCAGTTTTTACTCGCTTTTTTCTCTTCCTTTTTCTTTTTTTGGGCTTTTTGGTTTGCTCTTCTAAATATTCTTCGGCGGTAAAATAACAGTCATCTGAAAATTGCCCTCCATCATCGGCAGTAAAATATGCCTCGTCTGCCACCCACTCGCCGCTGTTAAGAGACACAGAGCCGTGAGCCTTTGGCAGGACGGCTAACTTTGCCTTTATTTGCTCAATAACTGTTTTGATTGAATCCTGGTTATCAATCTTGTTCACCGGGATTTCAATGACCTCAAATCCCAATTTCTGCAGCAGGGCGATTTTCAGCAACGTCGAGCCATTCCTGGTTGTGAAATCACCACTCACGTAATGAACTGGTCCCTGAACGTCGATAACCACTTTGTAATCTGGCAGCAGCAGGTCAACCGGAGGTAATGTGTTCAGACTCTTTTCTTCTTCTATCGTCAGAGACGGAAGGCTTGATTGGAGTTGATCGCAGAAAGCGGATTGTGATTCGGAAATGACTGTCCGGTAATGGGGGACCACCGGACATGGTCTGCCAAGCCAACTTGCGGCCATGGCAATAACGGTTTGAACCTCTATATTGTCCGGGGATGTATTTCCCAGGCGAGAAAATAGTTCACCAATGTGCTTTTCAAGCGGGTTTTTATTATTCCTGCCTGAGTCCAGATAAACTCTGGCACAGAATACCATGACTCCCCAGAGAGACATCGATAGATATTGCTGAGAAAGTTGCGTGTTTTTACTGATTCGGTCAACAAGAAAATCAAACGTAGATTTAATCAGGCTCGGCTCAATGGCCTCACCCAGTTTCGCCAGGGCCCACAGCAGATTGATGGTACCTTGAGTATTGAAGTGACTTCTCTCTTCTTTTGATTCAGCTTTGGTTTTCACATTGTACAACAGCGTGACCAGAGCCTCTTTGAGCTTTGCTGTCTTCTCCAGCTCGAGCCCGCTGCCCACCAGTTTCGCCAAGGCCCACAGCAGGTTGGCGACTTCCTGTGGCTTGAAGTGGTCTTTCTCTTTTTTTGATTCGGCTTTGGTTTTCACATGGGGCAACAGCGCGGTCACGGCCTCTTTGAGCTTCGGCATCTTGTCCAGCTTCAACCCATTGTCCACCAGTTTCGCCAAGGCCCACAGCAGGTTGGTGACTTCCTGCGGCTTGAAGTGGTCTTTCTCTTCTTTTGAGTCGGCTTTGGTTTTCACATGGGGCAACAGCGCGGCCACGGCCTCTTTCAGCTTCGCTGTCTTTTTCAGCTCCAACCCGTTTTCCACCAGTTTCGCCAAGGCCCACAGCACGTTCGCGGCTTCCTGTGGCATAAAGTGGTCTTTCTCTTCTTTTGAGTCGGCTTTGGTTTTCACATGGGGCAACAGCGCGGCCACGGCCTCTTTCAGCTTCGCTGTCTTCTCCAGCCCGTTGTCCACCAGTTTCGCCACAGCCCACAGCAGGTTCGCGACTTCCTGTGGCTTTAAGTGGTCTTTCTCTTTTTTTGATTCGGCTTTGGTTTTCACATGGGGCAATAGCGCGTGCACAGCCTCTTTGAGCTTCAGTGTCTTCTCCAGCTCCAGTCCGTTGTCCACCAGTTTTGCCACGGCCCACAGCAGGTTGGTGACTTCCTGTGGATTGAAGTGGCCTTGCTCTTCTTTTGATTCGGCTTTGGTTTTCACATGGTGCAACAGCGCGGCCACGACCTCTTTGAGCTTCGATGTCTTCTCCAGCCCGTTGTCCACCAGTTTCGCCAGGGCCCACAGCAGGTTGGCGATATGCTGAGGAATAAAGTGGTCTTTCTCATCTTTTGATTCGGCTTTGGTTTTCACATGGCACAAAAGTGCGGCCACGGCCTCTTTGAGCATCGGTGTCTTATCCAGCTCCAACCCGTTGTCCACCAGTTTCGCCACGGCCCACAGCAGGTTGGCGACTTCTTGTGGCTTGAAGTGGTCTTTCTCTTCTTTTGATTCGGCTTTGGTTTTCACATGGCACAAAAGTGCGGCCACAGCCTCTTTGAGCATCGGTGTCTTATCCAGTTCCAACCCGTTGCCCACCAGTTTCGCCACGGCCCACTGCAGGTTGGTGACACCTTGAGTGTTGAAATGCTCTTTCTTTGATTCGGCTTTGGTTTTCACATGGGGCAACATCGCGGCCACAGCCTCTTCGAGCTTTGGTGTCTTATCCAGCTCCAACCCGTTGTCCACCAGTTTTGCCACGGCCCACAGCAGGTTGGTGACCTCCTGTGGATTGAAGTGGTCTACTTTTGATTCGGCTTTGGATTGCACAAGGGGCAACAGCGCGGCCACGGCCCCTTTGAGCTTCGGTGTCTTCTCCAGCTCCAGCCCATTGTTCACCAGTTTCGCCAGGGCCCACAGCAGGTTGGCGGCACCTTGTGCATCAATATCTCTGGTTTCAGGTTTTTGGTTGCACTTATGTATTACTGCATCAAGTAAATTTGACAGTAAAGCGGCTTGAGTTTCTCTATCCCCCTTATTCATGTATTTATGAGGGGTCAAAACACCCGCTGAAGTAAATGAATGAAGCGTTGTTGTCAGGCTTCGCCAGGTCCACCCGGGTGTTACTTTAAAATCGTGCAACAATGGTATCAGTTGGCGTTGTTCACTATGATTTAATGGTCGTTTTGCCTTTGATGTGTATTGTTTGATTAAAGTGGCAAATTGACTGTGTGTTTTACCATCATAGTGATCACCAGAACGAGCAGATATTCTCACCAGCCAATCCATTTTTTCTGGTGTGATGAGAGCATTAAAACCATGAACAGGTTTTATTGAATGTCCTGGTGGATGGGTTCCTGGTGGATGGTTAGCAGAGCAGGCGTCAGAAGCAGGATGACATTCATTATGCTTCCGGAGATAGGGGCGTGGCACATTCACCTGACCGACTGTGGCATACCTGTATTGCCCACTCCCTGAAGCACCGGCATGATCATCCGGTCGTTTATAATCATTACCTGAAGTTGTGTATTTCCAACTTATACCAGCACCGCCTCTGTCCATAATTATATTTCATTAATTCATGGAAAATATAAAAAGTAGACTATTTTAGGGCATCAGCAGGCAGCAGTTTTTACTGTTTTTTTTCTCTTCCTTTTTCTTTTTTTGGGCTTTTTGGTTTGCTCTTCTAAATATTCTTCGGCGGTAAAATAACAGTCATCTGAAAATTGCCCTCCATCATCGGCAGTAAAATATGCCTCGTCTGCCACCCACTCGCCGCTGTTAAGTGACACAGAGCCATGAGCCTTTGGCAGGACGGCTAACTTTGCCTTTATTTGCTCAATAACTATTTTCATTGAATCCTGTTTCCAAAGCTTGTTCGACGGGATTTCAATGACTTCAAATCCTGATTTTTGCAGCAGGGCGATTTTCAGCAACGTTGAACCATTCCTGGTTTTGTAATCAGCACTCACGTAATGAGAAGGTCCCTGAATGTCGATCACCGTATTGTAATCTGGCAGTTGCAGGTCAACCGGAGGTAATGAGTTCAGACTCTTTTCTTCCTCAATCTTCAAAGACGGAAGGCTTGATTGGAGTTGATCGCGGAAAGTGGATTGTGATTCTGAAATGGATATCTGGTAATGGGGGACCACCGGACACGCTTTTCCAAGCCAACTTGCGGCCATGGCAGTGACGGTTTGAACCTCTATAATGCCCGGACATGTATTTTCCAGGCGAGAAAAAAGTTCACCTATGTGCTTTTCAAGTGGGTTTTTATCATTGCTACCTGAGTCCAGATAAAATCTGGCACAGAATACCATGACTCCCCAAAGAGACATCGATATCTCTTGCTCAGAGAGTTGAGGTTTTTTACTGATTCTGTCGACAAGAGAATTGAACGTAGATTGAACCAGACTCAGCTCAATGGCCTCACCCAGTTTCGCCACAGCCCACAGCAGGTTGGTGATATGCTGAGGAGTAAAGCGGTCTCTCTCTTCTTTTGATTCGGCTTTGGTTGTCACCTGGTACAACAACGGAGCCAGGACCTCTTTGAACTTCGTGGTCTTCTCCAGCTGCAGCCCGTTGTCCACCAGTGTCGCCACGGCCCAAAGCAGGTTGGCGGCAGCTTGAGTGTTGAAGTAGTCTTTCTCTTCTTTTGATTCAGCTTTGGTTTTCACATGGGGCAATAGCGCGACCACGGCCTCTTTGAGCTTCGGCATCTTGTCCAGCTTCAACCCGTTGTCCACCAGTTTCGCCAAGGCCCACAGCAGGTTGGCGACTTCCTGCAGCTTGAAGTGGTCTTTCTCTTCTTTTGATTCGGCTTTGGTTTTCACATGGGGCAACAGCGCGGCCACGGCCTCTTTAAGCTTCGCGGTCTTTTTCAGCTCCAGCCCGTTTTCCACCAGTTTCGCCAAGGCCCACAGCAAGTTCGCGGCTTCCTGTGGCATAAAGTGGTCTTTCTCTTCTTTTGATTCGGCTTTGGTTTTCACATGGGGTAATAGCACGGCCACGGCCTCTCTGAGCTTCACTGTCTTCTCCAGCTTCAGACCGTTGTCCACCAGTTTCGCCACCGACCACAGCAGGTTGGAGATATGCTGAGGAATAAAATGGTTTTTCTCTTCTTTTGATTCGGCTTTGGTTTTCACATGGTTCAGCAGCGCGGGCACGGATTCTTTGAGCATCGCTGTCTTCTCCAGCTCCAGCCCGTTGCTCACCAGTTTCGCCAAGGCCCAAATCAGGTTGGTGATTTGCTGAGGAGTAAAGTGGTCTTTTTCTTCTTTTGATTCGGCTTTGGTTTTCCCCCAGAGCAGCAGCGCGACGATGGCTTCTTTGAGCTCCGGTGTTTTCTCAAGTTCCAGCCCGTTGTCCACCAGTTTCCCCAGGGCCCACAGCAGGTTGGCGATATGCTGAGGAGTAAATTGGTCTTTCCCTTCTTTTGATTCGGCTTTGGTTTTCACAGGTGGCAACAGCACGGTCACGGTCTCTTTGAGCTTCGGCGTCTTCTCCAGCTTCAGCCCATTGTCCACCAGTTTCGCCACGGCCCACAGTAGATTGGTGACTTCCTGTGGCTTGAAGTAGTCTTTCTCTTTTTTTGATTCGGCTTTGGTTTTCACATGGGGCAACAGCGCGGTCATGGCCTCTTTCAGCTTCGGCATCTTCTCCGGCTTAAGCCCATTGCCCACCAGTTTCGCCACCGCCCACAGCAGGTTGGTGACTTCCTGTGGATTGAAGTGGCCTACTTTTGATTCGGCTTTGGTTTGTACATGGGGCAACAGCGCGGCCACGGCCTCTTTCAGCTTCGGCGTCTTCTCCAGCACCAGCCCATTGTCCACCAGTTTTGCCACGGCCCACAGCAGGTTGGCGATACCTTGTGCATCAATATCCCTGGTTTCAGGTTTTTGGTTGCACTTAAGTATTAATGCATCAAGTAAAGTTGACAGTAAAGCGGCTTGAGTTTCCCCATACCCCTCATTCATGTATTTATGAGGGGTAAAAACAAAAACACCCGCTGAAGTAAATGAATGCAGCGTTGTTGTCAGACTTCGCCAGGACCACCAGGGTGTCACTTTAAAAGCATGCAACAATGGTATCAGTTGGCGTTGTTCACTATGATTTAATAGTCGTTTTGCCCCTGATGTGTACCGTTTGATTGAACAGGCAAATTGACCATGATTTCTACCATCATCGCGGTCACCATAACGAGCAGATATCCTCGCCAGCCAATCCATTTTTTCTGGTGTGATGAGAGCATTAAAACCATGAACAGGTTTTATTGAATGCCCTGGTGGATGGTTAGCAGAGCAGGCATCAGAAGCAGGATAAAATTCATTACGCTTCCGGGTATAGCGTAGTGGCATATGCACCTTCCTGACTGTGCCATGCCTGTATCGCGCACTCCCTGAAGCACCGACATGATCCTCCGGTTGTTTATAATCATTACCGGATGTCGTGTATTTCTGACTTATGCCAGCACCAGCTCTATCCATATTTATATTTCATTCGTTCATGGAAAATATAAAAAGTAGACTGCTGTCTTGTTTATAGTTCATCTTGCCTGAGTGTCTATAAACTCTGGTTTAATTAATGCTTATGTAAATAAGTTTTACCGGCTTTTCTTCTCTTCCTTTTTCTTTTTGGTTTATCTGTTTGCTCTTCCAAATACTCTTCGGCAGTAAAATATGCCTCGTCTGCCGACTCCTCTTCCCTGTTAAATGACACAGAGCCATGAGCCTCTGGCGGGACGGCTAACTTTGTCTTTACTTGCTCAATCACTGTTTTTATTGACTTCTGGTTCACAAGCTTGTTCACCGGGATTTCAATGACCTCAAATCCTGATTTCTGCAGCAGGGCAATTTTCAACAACGTCGAACCATTTCTGGTTTTGAAATCACCACTCACGTAATGAGAAGGTCCCTG
Source organism: Endozoicomonas sp. ALB115 (assembly GCF_049310245.1). NCBI lineage: Bacteria > Pseudomonadati > Pseudomonadota > Gammaproteobacteria > Oceanospirillales > Endozoicomonadaceae > Endozoicomonas > Endozoicomonas sp. ALB115. The sequence continues at coordinate 25,591 of NZ_JBLYZG010000038.1, forward strand.
AATGTCGATAACCATGTTGTAATCTGGCAGTAGCAGGTCAACCGGAGGTAATGAGTTCAAACTCTTTTCTTCTTCAATCTTCAAAGACGGAAGGCTTGATTGCAGTCGATCGCGAAAGGTGGATTGAAATTGTGAAATACTTGTCTGGTAATGGGGGACGACCGGACACGCTCTTCCAAGCCAGCTGGTAGCCATGCCAACGATGGATTCATCCTCTGTATCTATTGGGAATGTATTTTCCAGGCGAGATAACAGGTCACCTATGTGCTTTTCAAGTGAGCTTTTATTGCCATCATAAAGATAAAACCTGGCACAAAATACCATGACTCCCCAGAGAGACATCAATATACCTTGTTGAGAGAACTGAGGGCTTTCACTGATTCGGTCGACAAGAGAATCGAACGTAGATTTAACCAGGTTCAGCTCAATGGCCTCACCCAGTTTTGCCACGGACCACAGCAGGTTGGCGATATGCTGAGGATTAAACTGGTCTTTCTCTTCTTTTGATTCGGCTTTGGTTTTCACATGGGGCAACAGCGCGACCACGGCCTCTTTGAGCTTCGGTGTTATCTCCAGCTCCAGCCCATTGTCCATCAGTGTCGCCAGGGCCCACAGCAGGTTGGTGACTTCCTGTGGCATGAAGAGGTCTTTCTGTTTTGTTGATTCGGCCTGGGTTGTCACATGGGGCAACAACGCGGCCACGGCCTCTTTGAGCTTCGGTGTTTTCTCCAGCTCCAGCCCGTTGTCCACCAGTTTCACCACAGCCCACAGCAGGATGACGGTAGTTTGAGTGTTGAAGCGGTCTTTCTCTTGTTTTAATTCGGCTTTGTTTTTCACATGGGGCAACAGCGAGGCCACGGCCCCTTTGAGCTTCGCTGTCTTCTCCAGCTCCAGCCCATTCTCCACCAGTTTCGCCATGGCCCATAGCAGGTTGGCGACATGCTGGGCATTAAAGTGGTCTTTCTCTTCTTTTGATTCGGCTTTGGTTTTCACATGGGACATCAGCGCGGCCAAGGCCTCTTCGATTTTCGGTGTCTTCTCCAGCTCCAGTCCATTTTCCACCAGTTTCGCCACGGCCCATAACAGGTTGGCAATATGCTGTGGAATAAAGTGGTCTTTCTCTTTTGATTTGGCTTTGCTTTTCACATGGGACAACAGCGCGGCCACGGCCTCTTTGAGTTTCGGTGTCTTCTCCAGCTCCAGTCCATGCTCCACCAGTTTCGCCACGGCCCATAACAGGTTGGCAATATGCTGAGGAATAAAGTGGTCTTTCTGCTCTTTTGATTCGGCTTTGGTTTGCACAAGGGGCAACAGCGCAGCCACGACCTCTCTGAGCCTCGGTGTCTTCTCCAGCTCCAGCCCATTGCCCACCAGTTTCGCCAAGGCCCACAGCAGGTTGGCGATATGTTGAGGAATAAAGTGGTTTTTCTTTTCTTTTGATTCGGCTTTGGTTTTCACATGGGGCAGCAGCGCGGCCAAGGCCTTTTTGAATATCGGTGTCTTCTCCAACTCCAGTCCGTTGTCCACCAGTTTCGCCACGGCCCACACCAGGTTGGTGACTTCCTGTGGCTTGAATTGGTCTTTCTCTTCTTTTGATTCGGCCTTGGTTTTCACATGGGGCAACATCGCCGCCACGGCTTCTTTGAGCTTCGGTGTCTGCGCAAGCTCAAGCCCGTTGTCCACCAGTTTCGCCAGGGCCCACAGCAGGTTGGCGGTACCTTGAGTGTTAAAGTGGTCTTTCTTTTCTTTTGATTCGGCTATGGTTTTCACATGGGGCAACAGCGCGACCACGGCCTCTTTGAGTTTCGCAGTCTTCTCCAGCTCCAGTCCGTTGCCCACCAGTTTCGCCATGGTCCACAGCAGGTTGCTGATACCTTGTGCATCAATATCACTGGCTGCGTTTTTTTGGTTGCATTTAAGTATTACTGTATCAAGTAAAGTTGACAATAAAGATACTTGAGCTTCCTTAACCCCTTCATCCATGTATTTATGAGGGGTAAAAACACCCGCTGTAGTCAATGAATGAAGCGTTGTCGTCAGGCCTCGCCAAGCCCACCCGGGTGTCGCTTTAAAATCGTGCAACAATGGTATCAATTGGCGTTGTTCACTAAGATTTAAAGGTCGTTTCAAAGCTGATGTGTATTGTTTAATTGAAGTGGCAAATTGACTGTGTTTTTTACCATCATAGTACTCACCGTAACGAGCAGATAACCTCACCAGCCAATCCATTTTTTCTCGTATAATGAGCGCATTTAATTCATGAACAGGTTTTACTGAGTGTCTTGGTGGACAGTGAGAAGAGCATACGTCAGAAGTATTATAAAATTCATTACGCCTCGGGATGTAGGGTAAAGCATGCCCCTGCCTGACTGTGCCATGCCGGTATCGCCCACTCCTTGAAAAACCGGGATGATCATCCGGTTGTTTATAATCATTACCTGATGTTGTGTCTTGCCAACTTATACCATCACCACCTCTATCCATGATTATTCCTGAATTCAAGCCGTAAAGAATATAAAAAGTAGACTACTGTTCTGTCCAAGGCTCATTATTCAGAAGGGTTGCCAGTTAGCGTATGATAAAACTGATAACAGATTTGATGACCGGTGATTCTCGGACAGCCTCCCAGGGCATCAACAGGCAGCAGTTTGAACGTATCAATGGAGCAGACAACCATGCCGGAGCTACCAGAAGTTGAAACCACCCGGCGAGGCATTAAGCCTCATATTGAAGGTCACACCATTCAGGAAGTCATCGTCCGTGAACCCAGACTCCGCTGGCCGGTGCCTGACAATATCAATCAAATCCTCAGTGGCAAGACGATCAGGCAGGTAAAGAGAAGGGCAAAGTATCTGCTGCTGGATACCGGGTCAGGCCACCTGATTCTGCACCTGGGGATGTCCGGCAGCCTGAGGGTGATAACAACCAATGCACCTGTGGAAAAACACGACCATATCGATATTCTGCTGACCGATGGCCAACGGTTAAGATACGCAGATCCTCGCCGCTTCGGCGCTGTTCTCTGGTCTGCACGCCCTCTTCATGAACATAAGCTGCTCAAGCATTTGGGGCCTGAGCCGCTGGACAGTGAGTTCACGGCCCGGCGTCTATGGCAAATGTCCCGGGGCAGAAGCCAGTCTGCCAAGACGTTTATCATGGACAATAAAGTAGTGGTCGGTGTCGGTAATATTTATGCCAGTGAAGCGTTGTTCAAAGCCGGGATAAGGCCTGACCGGGCCTGTGGCAAAATCTCTCTGAACCGCTATGAACGGTTAGTCGATGCCATCAAAGAGACTCTGGCCAAAGCCATTGAACAAGGCGGCACCACCTTGCGTGATTTTGTCGGGGGAGATGGCAAACCCGGTTACTTTAAACAGGAGCTGGCGGTTTATGGCCGGGCAGGCCAGCCGTGCATAAAGTGCGGCAAAACCATTAAGGCAATAAAACTGGGGAACCGGAGCAGCTGTTATTGTGCTCATTGCCAGCGGTGATGAACGACAGTATTAGGTTAACGACTATTGCGTGCAAAAAAATCAGGAACTTGTCACGGGCTTAAATGGTCAGATTCTTCACTGTTTGCATATCATCTCAAACCAGTGAAAACAGGTTTTTTCAAGTAGCTGCCAAGACGGGGTCATGGAAAGTAGATGAATCTTACAATTAACGGCAAATATCATCCCCGGGGGAATCGGTATCAGGTAGACAAACCTTACGAAGGGTTTGGTAATGTCATCAAGCTGGACATATATTCTACGGGCTATGGCCGTAGAGCCTACTTTGCCAAAACTCAACGGGTTGTACAGGCTGTATCCTGCCAGCATCCCATCCTGGTTGACTCGTGCAGGTCAAGCAGTTGCCTGGTAGAAATGGATTTTTCCAGCCGCTATATAGTGGTTGCCGATGAGTGGCGAGGCCCTGACTTTCATGTGATCGTCCAAAAATTACAAGAGAGAAGGATATACGCCTTGACTCCAGTTCAACGTGAAGATTTTCATGCCGTAAAATCCATGCTTGAAAAAAGCTACTACACAGACGACGGTGAGTTAAGGGACAGTACATTTAAAGGGCATTTGTCTCCGGCAAACATGGCTGAAGCGGGCATCGGGTTGCACAAAGAAGGAGTCGAAGGAGTCGAAGGAGTCGAAGGAGTCGTAAACTGTCACTATGGTTTGTCTGGATATCTCGCGAGTGACTATGAGCACCACTATATGTCAATTAAACGATGGCATGACTGCTGGTCTACACCAAAGGTCAGGCATCAAGAGTTGTATAATTGTCCGCCCTGCATAGAGAGAAAAAAATACCAATATCCAGTGTTGACCACTGAGTCTGGTGATGATGTCACCGGAGCAACATTCCAAATGGTCATAGGGGGTGGTTTTGTCCCGCATCTAGACCCCGGTTGCACACAAGCAGTGCTGGTGACTAACAAAAATCATGAATTCCCTGTAATGGACAGCCAGGCCGCACAACGCGAAGTGTTTTTGATCATAATCGACACACTGAAGAAAGGGATCAGACACAGGGTTGAGAAAAATGATATTGGTATTTTGGACTTCGCCCAACAGGTTCAACAGGTGATATATCTTGAACACTTCAATGCCTTATTGGTGAAGCTTCAGCTGGAAACAGACCGATTCATAACGCTTTTAAACCAGTTTCAATTGCAGGTAGAAAATAAAGATGACAAAGATGAGATCAGAAAAAAAATAAAGGTAATTACTGAGGCATTAAAAGCGGATGTCATTAAAAAAGAAATAAGTGAATTTATTGATGTAATCACTAATTACGAGAAGGCAAACGCTTTTTCAACAATAATGAAACGACTGAAAGACCGAAAGCGTATGGCTGGAGCCGAAGATATGCCTGAGCTTGATAGGGTTGAGCAAGAGCTGGTCAAATTGAGTAAAAGTTATTCCGGGCAATTTTTTCTGGATAATTTTTTTGACAGTTCCGTCAAGACAGCAGACTTTGATGATTTTTTTGCCGATTTTCAGCACTATTTCTGGAACAGGTCAGACGACAATAAGTTAATTGCTGATATAATGATTTCCCGTTCTGAACTTCTGGCAGCCATACACCCGGTTCATGATAAAGTCGAAGAGCTGTTAACCACCTACCTGGAAACTTGCAATAGCCAGGATCCTTCTGTTTCAGACAACCCTGCTCAAACTTTGCAAAGCCCCCTGTTAGGTGAGTTTGTACCCTGTCGGCTAACCTCTGCATCCTTGGCTAATGATGAAACGTCTTATTTATGGCAAACAAGGAATACTTTTCGAATACCAAACTGCTGCGTAACCGGCTGGTTGACTGACACTGACCACGTACTTCACTGTCATTTACCATCCTGATTATCGGTTACTCTGCACAATGATAAGAACTGTGGGGCAGCTTTTTCTTCAAGACCTGATACTGTTTTTTTGTTAAAAAGATCATTTTCTGAACCCAGAGGTTAACAATGAGCAACTATCAACGTAGCTCGGACAGTAAACTGGTCTATTCCACCGATGTTGGTCGAATCAAGGAAGAAGTCGCCCAACCGGAAGTGGTGGGCGATGGCAACGTGCGGGTCCGCCCGGAGAAAAAAGGGCGAGGCGGTAAACTGGTCACCGTCATCAGCGGGCTGCCACTGTCAGGTAATGAACTGAAAGCGTTTGCCAAGCAGTTAAAGAAGCGCTGTGGCGGCGGGGGTGCGGTTAAAGAGGGTAATATTGAACTTCAGGGAGACCATGTTGATATCATGGTTGAACATTTGAAAAAAGCGGGTTTTGATGCCAAGAGATCCGGTGGCTAGCAGACACCGGCTGGCTACAGAACAAGCCAGCCGGTGATGGTTAAGACTGAACGGAATCAAACGGTTTTCAGCCGGTCAGCATAAGCCTGCAGCTCTGTGCCCAGTTGCTTGATCAGTGGATCGTCATTATCTCTGGTCATCTCCAGAGCGGATATCTCAATAAAACTGGCCACTGACATGGTTGCTGCACGTGTTTGCTGACAGGCATCAAGAATGTTACGCACAATTCCCAGCGTTTTCGTTCTTTGTTCCTGCAGTTGACCGGTGAACAGCTGGTTGTACCATTTTGCCGAGGTACCGCTTTCCAGCGATGCCATCGCCTGCACAAGCGCTTGCGGAATATCAACGTTACTGATCCCGGTCTGAGCTGCATCAGGCTGCTCTATACAGGTCCAGACTTCAAGAAACAGTGCGATGATCTTACTGGCCTGGTCGTTGGTAAGCGACTTCTCCGTGAGTGCTTCCTGAATGTGTGTCCGGCACCCGGCAATAGCTTGCTTTGCCTGTGCGTTTACCGGCGACTGATCGGTGATTTTCTGTAGTTCGGTATCTATGTTGTTCAGTAACGCTTCCTGCCGGGTATCTGAGCAGGCAAGTGTTTCCGTCAGTTTTCTGCTGAGCTGGGAGAGAATCTTCGAGTGTTCAGACTGGCTGTTTTCGCATTCGCTGTTGATGTTTTCTGCCTGCTTCTGGATTAACCCTGTGGTCTTGTAATAATCCGAATACTTTGTGAGTACGGCGTCGTTTAACTGCTTATGCGTCTGGCTGGTTTCAGTCGGGCGATAACCATTGATTTCCGACGTCAGCTGTTTCGGTATTGTGGTTATCAGACAATCAAAAGCGGCCGCTCCCGACATCAGGCACGCCAGCTTCTGTTCATCGCCAATCACTTTGAATGCCTCAATCATCTCTGCCAGGCGAGCCTGTTCATCGGCTTTCTGGCGGGCAAACATCTGCAACAGTGCCTGAGTTTCATGGGGTTTATTCACCACATTGAGTGTTTTTTTCAGGTGGGTTGGCGAGGTAAATATCGGACCATAGACATTGATAAACTGCTGATCAAACGCCTGATCTTCAGCATTTTCTCCAGACTGGCAAAGCAGCTGTTCAACGTCTTTAAATTTATTCAGTACCGTTTTTTGCGTTAACGGTGCAGGGCCATCCAAAAGCAGCTTACGGCACAGCAGGTTTAACAAATGGTATCGGCTGTTGCCCCGGTCAGGTGTCAGCTCTGTTAATAGCTGCCAGACTTCACCAGGCAACTTTTTATCGAAAGAAGCCAGTTTGCCAATGGCCTTGTCGATTTGAGTCAACGCCTCCAGGGAAAGCTCCGGCTCGTTAGTGGATGAAACACTGTCCAGCAGCGCAAGGGCATCCTGGCACGCTTTACAGGCCTTATCAGGGTTCATTGACAACCGTTCACTCTTCTGTCCGGCCGCTGACAGGAAGGGGCTGAGAGGAGCATAGTGCTGATATTCCGACGCCACGTAACGGATAACAGACTGGCTGGCTCTTTTGCTGGTTTCAAGGCCGTCAGTATCGAGTGTTATTGCCAGTGCTTTTAGCGGCTGTGATACCAGATCTTCCGCTGAATATGTCGGCTTCTGGCTTTGAGAATGTGGCAAGGGTGCAGCATGGGCAGGTTCAACCTTAATGGTGGATATCGGTTTAGCAGAGGTGCTGGCCATATTATGCAAAGAGGCTGTAACACCGGGGTTCTGCACTTGCTGCTTTAGCTCCGACGCTTCCCGTTCCAGGCGTTGACTTAACTGTTTCTGAAGTATCTGTGCCGGCTTTAAGGGTTTGGTATATCTGGTTAGCCGACTTTTGGCCTCTTTAAAAACACTCTCAACTTTTGCCAATTCATCCACCGCCGACGGCAGCAGTTGCTCAATGGGTTCTTCTTCTGATTTTTTCCGCGTTGATGCGAGCGCTTTTTCCAGATTTTTTATCTTTTCCAGTGGCGGCATTAATCCCCGAATCATGAACGCTGAGATTTCAGAAGAGTGCCGATATAAAAAACGATCATCCATCAACAGGCTCTGGATTCTCTGGTTGTAGCAGGTCATCAGCTCATGAGCCTTTTTGTAGAGTTCTGACAGTTTTTTCCTGAGTTCACTCTTATCACTGATTGCAGCCGCAGACAGTGCACTGATGTCAGACAAAAGCTTCTGCTCTATGGTTCTGGAATCCTGTTCCCACGGCTCAGCGGGATACTCTTGCAGCCCCCCGTTATCAGCAGGCTCTGCCACAACCTGCCCTTTAAGTTTGCGGTGATCGGTAATCTGCTCAGACGGAGCCTTACCCTCAGCATGGAATGGGCCATTAATAGTGACAAGCGCTTCACTACTTGAATCTTTTTGTATTTGCTCAGAATCCATGACCGTTGTCCTTTCCTTGCCTTCAGGCGTTTAACCTCTGTGTGCCAGAAAATGCCGTTTTCTGGCCTTTGTTATCATCTTTATTCTGTTTGCAGTGGTACGCTGCTTACCCGGAGCCACTCATGGCTAATTACTGATAATTACTCGGCAGCGTAGCTGGATGCTGGATAACGGCTCGTCGGAAAGGGACATCCTGTGTCAGACTGGATGCCTGCTTAAAGAGGTAGCAGGAGCCTGCTGGATGCAGCGCAACCTGTTTCTGCACGGAGTCGTGGGGTTTAAACGGGGAGTTTGCCTTGACGGCGGGTTTACTCGAAACCATCCGCCCATGAAGTGTCGGTCATGCGAGGATCGTCGATCCGCTGGCCGAAGCAATTGTATTGTTCTTCCCTGATACGCTTGAACACAAACGGCTCAAACAGCATCCGGTAAATTTTACTGGCGTTACCCCCGTTTTTGGTTTTACGGTGACAGCTTTCGATCAGCCGTTCCTGTTCCAATTTCTTTAAACCCGCACTGACTGTAGGCTGACTGGCTCCAACTATTTCTGACAGCACCCCCTGACTTGGCCAACATTCACCGTCTGAATTTGCAAAAGTCGCCAGTACAACCAGCAAAAATTTCTGTGTCGAATTGAGGTTGCCGAGTCCTTTGGTATTTATTTGCACACGAACCATTTTCATTACCCCGATTGTGTACGCAAACGAAATCATTGCTATACTGCCTCCTGAGCAGTAGCTCATTGCTATACAGGAAAACCCGACGAGGAGTTGCTGCTCCGTTTGAGTCGGGTTTTTTCTTGCGTGTCAGAAACATAGACAGCCATCGGGATAATGCAAGAATGTTTCGATATACCCTATCAAAACAGACTCATTTCAATATCGAAATCTCGATACAAACAAGATAAAGAACAGTATCAAAGAACAAGTTGCACAATGCGGCCTACGTGGGTGAACATAACACAGCTTTCAGGTACGGTTCTTTGCTTTGGCTTGCAAAGCAACTTTTTCCTCATCAGACAAAAAAGCAATACTCAAACCGTTTTCCTGTGCCTGGCGGATATCATCCTGTGTCAGCCCGGCCGCAGGTGCCGCCACCTCATATTCATGAGGCAGTTCAATGCCCTCTACCGCCGGATCGTCCGTGTTGATGGTGGCCAAAATGCCATGGTCGAGAAACTGCTTGAGTGGATGGCTCTGAATATCGGGGAAGGTATTGGTCTGGATATTGGAGGTCAGACAGGACTCAATACCGATCTTATGTTCTGCCAGATAATCCATCAGCTCAGGGTCATAGATGGCTTTTACCCCATGGCCTATGCGGGTAGCACCCAGTTCCCTGATGGCCTGCCACATGCTTTCCGGGCCAGCGGCTTCTCCGGCGTGAATGGTGATGTGCAGGCCAGCATCGCGAACCTGGCGGAAATGGTCAACAAACAGCGCTCCGGGTTTACCCAGCTCATCACCGGCAAGATCAATCGCAACCAGCTTGTCTTTGCATGCAAGGCAGGCGTCCAGCTCTTTCTGGCAGGCTTCCTGGCCAAAGGTACGGCTCAAAATACCGATCAGGTTGGTTGCCACACCGAAGTCACGGCTACCGGCAGTCACGCCGTCAATCACCGCTTCAACAACACCTTCGGGGTCAAGGCCGTGGGTCATCGCCATGTACCCCGGACTGAAGCGCAGCTCGGTATAATCAATGCGGGCGTTCATGGCATCTTCGACATTTTCATACGCTATCCGGCGGCAATCATCGTAGTCCGCAAGGACCTTAACGCCCCAGTCCAGCTTGCTTAAAAAACTGACCAGGTCCGGTTCCTGGCTGATGACCCGGACATGGGGAATCAGGTCTTTCAGGTTGTCTGCCGGGAGCTGGAGATTATTCTTCCTGCCCAGATCCAGAATGGTTGCCGGTCGGATATTACCATCCAGATGACGGTGGATATCGGTCAGGGGGATTGCTGGTGTAATCATGGCGTTGTACTTATTTCTATGATCAAAAGGTGAAGGGATTCTATGATACCTGATTTTTCAGATAAGGAGGCGTTCCCGAGGGCCTTGGATTGGAGAAAGCAGGGTGCATGGCGGTTTCGAATGTCGGCTCCTTCAGGAACCCACGCGGTAAGACCCTTTTATGGGCTTTTGGCAACAGCTGATCGCGGGAACGAGTCCATAAGACCAATGTCCGGAATCATAATATTCCGGACAGTCGACCAGATGTTAGTGATTAAACTGCTTGAAACGTCTGATCAGGCCATTGGTTGAGCCGTCCTGATCGGTGGTTTCCTCTTTGGCGCGAATTTTCTCAATCAGACGATCACCCAGTACTTTACCCAGCTCAACGCCCCATTGGTCGAAGGGGTTAATTTGCCAGATAGTGCCCTGGACAAAGACTTTATGCTCATACATGGCAATCAATGCACCGGTGGTTTCCGGTGTGATCTTTTCAGGAACAATCATACTGTTCGGACGATTGCCCGGAATCACCTTGTGAGCAGCCAGACGTTCCACCTGGTCAGCATCCATACCAGAAGCGGTGAGTTCATCCCGCACTTCTTCCAGTGTTTTGCCCTGCATCATGGCCTGACTCTGGGCCAGCGCATTGGTAAACAGCCAGGGATGTTGTTCGCCAATCGGGTTATGAGTGGTGGCCGGAGCGATAAAGTCCACGGGAATTAACCGTGTGCCCTGGTGCAGCAGCTGGTGGTAGGCGTGTTGGTCATTAGTACCGGTTCCGCCCCAGATGACTGATCCGGTGTGGTAGGCAACTGTGCTGCCGTCTTCACGGGTACGCTTGCCGTTACTTTCCATATCCACCTGCTGCAGGTGGCCCGGCAGATCACGCAGGAAGTAGTCATAGGAGATAACAGCATGGGAGTCAGCACCCATAAAGTTCTGATACCAGACGCCCAGCAGACCGGCAATCACCGGCATGTTTTCTGCCAGAGGAGCTGTGCAGAAGTGCTGGTCCATGGCTTCAGCGCCTTTTAGCAGACGCTCGAAGTTGTCGTAGCCGACCACCATGGAAATCAACAGGCCAATGCTGGACCAGAGGGAGTAGCGACCGCCAACCCAGTCCCACAGCGGCAGGGTGTTTTCCTGGGCGATACCAAACTGGTCAATGGCCTTGAGGTTGGTGGAGATGGCCATAAAGTGTTTACGGATATCCTGCTCGGCACAGCCCTGGGCAATCATCCAGGCTCTGGCTGCCTGGGCATTTTGCAGGGTTTCCAGGGTACCAAAGGACTTGGAGGCAACGATAAACAGCGTGGTTTCCGGATCAATTTTACCCAGAACTTCAGACAACTCGTTAGGGTCAATATTCGCCACAAAGTGATGTTCAAAACCCTTAACGTGGTAAGGGGTCATAGCATTAATAGCAGTTTTGAGCCCCAGGTAAGAACCACCGATACCAATATTCACGATATGTTTGATGGGCTTGCCGGTATGGCCAAGCCACTGTCCGGAGTGAACCTGTTCAGTCATGGCCTTCATACGGGCACGGGTTTCGCAGATCCCGGGCATGATGTCTTCACCACCCACCATCACCGGAGCATCACCAAAGCTTCTCAGTGCCGTATGGAGTACCGCACGCTTTTCCGTGTAGTTGATCTTGTCACCGGCAAACATGGCGTCACGGGCTTGTGCCAGATTGGCCTGCTCCGCCAGCGTTACCAGGGATGTCATTACATCGTCGTTAATCAGGTGCTTTGAGTAATCAAGAAACAGGCCAGCAGCTTCAAGGCTGTAGCGGTCAAACCGGTTTGGATCTTCAGCAAACAGGCTGCGCAGATGGGTATTGGCCAGATGTTGTTGCAGAGCCGTCAGGTCTTTGGATGCGGGCAGATGATCCAGAGCAGTTGAGTTAATCACTGTCTTGCCTCATTAGATAAGGATGGAAATAAGGGTGGCAGATAGATTGGATAAGTGAGGTGGGGAATATACCTTACTTATTGATAGCGGGAAAACCATTAGCACTGGATTCAGACGTCTGAATCCAGTGGGCGACAGCATTACCGGGTAAAGTGAATATTATCAATCAATCGGGCTTTGCCTAAATAGCCAGCAGCAAGAATGACCAGTGACTGCTCATTATGCGTTGCGGGCAGCAGGGTTTGTGGATTGCAGATATTAAAGTAATCCGGCTTGAACCCGGCCTGGGCCATGTGGGCAAACGCATTTCTGCGCAGCAGGTCAAAGTCGGTTTCGCCCGCCTGAATCGCGTCTCTGGCTTGCGTCAGGCAGCGATAAAGAGCGGGTGCTATCTCTCCGCGCTCTTGTGGGGTCAGATAGCCATTGCGTGAACTCATGGCCAGGCCGGTTGGCTCACGGGCGATTGAGGCACCGAGAATCTCAACCGGCATCACCATATCTTGCACCATTTTGCGAATGATGGTCAGCTGCTGGAAATCTTTCTCGCCAAATACCGCGATATCCGGGCGCACAATGTTGAACAGCTTGGTGACCACCGTGGCAATGCCCCGGAAGAAACCGGGCCGGGTATTCCCGCAGTGCATACCATCCAGCACATCGACACTCACATGGGTATGGTTTTCGCTGCCTTCCGGATAGATTTCATGGGTGCTGGCGGCATAGAGCAAATCAACACCGTGATCCATCAGCAGCTGCTGGTCCTGCTCCATGGTTCGTGGATAGGAGTCATAGTCCTCGTTGGGGCCAAACTGCAAGGGGTTTACATAGATACTCACCACCACAAAGTCGCAGCTTTCTTTGGCTTTTTCCACCAGGGTCAGGTGCCCACCGTGCAGGTTACCCATGGTCGGTACAAAGCCAATGCGCAGCCCGGCCGATTTACGGGTGCCAACGATACCCTGAACTTCAGCAATAGAGTGTACAGTTTGCATGATGGATACTTTCCGTTTAGTCGAATCCGTGTTCCGGACCCGGGAATGTGCCGTTCTTGACGTCTTTAACGTAGGCAGCGACAGCATCCTGGGCAGAACCACCTTCAGCCATAAAGTTTTTCACGAATTTGGGTTTGCGTCCGGCGGTCATATTCAGCATGTCGTATATCACCAGCACCTGGCCGTCCGTGTCAGCACCGGCACCAATACCAATCACCGGAATCTGAACGGCACGGGTGATTTCCCGGGCCAGCACCGAAGGTACGCACTCCAGCACCAGAATGGCGGCACCGGCCTTTTCCAACCCGATGGCGGCTGCAATCATGGCATTGGCGCGGGCTTCATCGCGACCCTGAACTTTGTAGCCACCCAGAACATGCACTGACTGTGGTGTCAGACCAAGGTGGACGCAGGAAGGGATACCCTGCTCACGCAGGCGGGTAACAATGGGTGCCAGCCAGGCCTCACCTTCCAGCTTGACCATTTCAGCACCCGCCTGCATAAGGCGGGTTGCGTTGGCCAGCGCCTGTTGCTCATTGGTGTAGGAAGCGAACGGCAGATCGGCCATTAACAGGGAGTCGCCCGCTTTGCTACTGACACAGCGGGTGTGATAACACATGTCGTCCACAGTAACAGGAACCGTGCTGGTTTGTCCCTGACAGACATTGCCAAGGGAGTCACCAACCAGTATCACTGCCACGCCCTGACTGCTGGCCAGGTGAGCCTGGGTGGAATCGTAGGCCGTCAGGCAGGTGAATTTCTCACCCGTTTTTTTCATCTCGGACAGGATACTTAGGGTGACTTTAGCCATGGGTAAAGACCTTGATTAATTGCTGTCGCGGATTATACGAGAAGTGTGAATGCTTGTCAGTTAAGGGCTTGGCGCAACGGTCAGGCCGCCCTGTTTCCAGAGTGCGGGTTTGCAAAGTCAGACTGTTAAAACCATGGATAACGGTCAGCAATAACATTCAGCCCCTGGTACCCTAGTTCATCCACCATTGCCTGCAATAGAGTACCATCCGGAAGTTCAAGATCCGGTGCAACATCCAGCAGAGGGCACAGCACAAAATTGCGAACCTGCATCTGATAGTGAGGAACGGTCAGTCGTTCTGACTCAATGCACCGGTTGCCAAACAGAATGATATCCAGATCCAGAGTCCTCGGTCCCCAGCGTACCGAGCGCACACGACCATGGGCGTTTTCTATCGACTGCAGGGCATCCAGCAGCCTGAGCGGTGCCAATGTGGTATTCACAGCCACCACCGCATTGCAGTAATCGGGCTGGCCGGGGGGGCCAACCGGGTCACTTCGGTAGAGCCTGGAACAGGCAGCAACCGTTATTTGAGGCATACTGTCAATGTCATCCACGGCACGCTGCAATTGAAGGTCTGGTTGCTCAAGGTTACTACCCAGTGCCACATAAGCGGTTTCTGCCATCAGGACTCTCCGGACTGATGTGCTGACGAGGCATCACCACTGCGAGGCTTGCGCCTGCGCCGTCTGCGTTTATTGCCCTGCTTTTTCTGCCCGCCATGGCTGGTAAGCGACCGGATCATGGCATGACGGCCATGTTCATCCAGTTCCTGTATTTCTGTCCACCATTGACCGGACGCCGACAGGTTTTCACCGGCTTGCTCCCGGAGTATCAGGAAGTCATAGGCCGCACGAAATTTGGGGTGCTCCAGCAAGGTTTCAATCAGTTTGGGCTGTCGGCGTTCCAGTCGAATCTGCAGATCCCAGATATCACGAACCACCATGGAGAACCGGCGGGGAATCGCGGTGTGATGACACTGGTTCGTGATCACCGTCATGGAAGCCTGCTGGAATGCCGGAACAGGCGGAATACCCTGGTCCATAAGCTCTCTGGCCATTCGCCTCATAGGTGCCCATAAAAGTGCGGCGAACAGGAACGCTGGTGTCACAGGACGATTTTGTCTGACTCGCTTGTCGGTACTGTCCAATGCTTCAATAATCAGGTGACCGGCAAGTCTGTCCTGTTCGTGCAAGCAATGCGCTGTTCCTGGAAACAGTGGATCAAACAACTGGTATTCCTGCAGTAATTCAAACGTACGTACACCCTGACCGGACTGCAGCAGCTTCAGAACCTCATCAAACAATCGTGCAGCTGGAATATCGTGCAACAACTGCCCAAGATCCCGAATGGGTTGCTCGGTTTCCGGTGCCATCGTGAAGTTGAGTTTAGCCGCAAACCGAATGGCCCTGAGCATGCGAACCGGGTCTTCATGGTAACGGGTAACCGGGTCGCCAATCAGTCGCAGGGTACCGGTGCGAATGTCATCAACCCCGTTGCAGAAATCCACCACACTGAAGTCACGCCCATCGTAGTAAAGGGCATTAACGGTAAAATCCCGGCGCATGGCATCGTCTTCCATGGTGCCATAAACATTATCCCGGAGAATTCTTCCGGATTCCGAGTGCCGGGACTTTTCCTGACCATGGTGCTGTTCATGGGTGGCACGGAAGGTGGCTACTTCAATCATTTCACGACCGAAGAGCACATGAACCAGTTTGAAACGTCGGCCAATCAGTCTGGAATTACGAAACAGCCTGCGGACGTCTTCAGGACTGGCATTGGTCGCGACATCAAAGTCCTTGGGGTGAAGATCAAGATAGAGATCACGGATACACCCCCCCACCAGATAAGCTTCATAGCCCTGGCTGGTTAACCGGTTAATAACTTTGAGCGCATTGTCATTGATGTAGCGACGGGAAACCGGATGTTTATCCCGGGGGATAACGGTTTTCTGCGGGTCGCCCGTTACATCAAATGTGGGCCGGTGGCGTTTTGACCGATTTCTGTTACGCATGAGCCAGAAAATAAGTGTGCCTCCAAGCACCAGGACAGCCATTGCTGTTATAAAACTGTACATTCCGGTACCTGGCATCATAGGGTTTGCAGGATTTGTTTAAGTTGTGAAAAAAATTGCATGGATAAAGTGGCTTACCGTGGTTGTTTGTGGCTTTGACCTGCCTGATCAACTTGACCTGAAGGGTAGGTCCGTAAGGATCAGCGCTTATCATAGCACCGCCGCTGTTTTCACTCCATTTGTCTTGACACCAGTGACAACTGTTGTCGGTTTTTATCAATAAAAAAGTTACCGTGATTCAGAAATTTCACAGTCGGCAACCCGAAAAAATCCTGAACTGAAAATTCAGTACCAGTTGCCACCGGAGTGCTGACCAGAACATCTCCGGCCAGAAATTTTACCAGACGATGTACCAATAATTAATTACAACTGGTATTTACGTACTTCTATTTCTTCACTGGTACTGGGAACAAATCACTTTTCTACTTGTCAGAGTTGTCGGTACGTCCATAAAACTTTTCACAACGTAACGAGAGGATAGTAATTATGAGTATCGAAGCTTCGGGCTTGTTTGGTGATAAAGCCCAATACTTGTTGGTGCACACCACGAACAACCGGGAGAAAGTGGATACCGGTGATGACGTTCTGACAAGATTCTTAGGTTCGAATCAGAGAACTGTACGCATCAAACCTCCCATAGAAAAACTGCTAACGCCTACCCAGCCGGTAGGCGACGACATCAAATTTGGTGCCACCAGCAGAATTGATGTGGTCAAGGAAATGATGGCCGAGCGAAATCTGTTTCAGGATGCTTCTATTGAGGCGGTATTGCCCAGAGTCTATATCAGTTTTGAAAATGGCCTGCGGGTCAAACCTGACGGACTTGTCGACGTTGTCGGCGCTTGCATTGAAATCGACGGCAAATCTTACTACGGAGAGTCCGAAGAGGTCCCTGTTCGGGTCAATCAAGAGCGCATTAGCATGATGACGGACGAGATCCGCAAAGAATTGGGTCCGGATGCAGATGTTTACGATTTCAAATCCCATTATCACACCCTCAATGCAAAACAGAAAGAAGCTTTCAACTTGATGATATTTGGTCACAGAGATGGTTGTGACGCAAAAGACGCGGTGCCGGAGCCACAGGTTGCAGGCCTGCGCCAGAGGGTGATAGAGGAATTGAAAGACCAAGGCGTCAGGGACTACTGGCGGACATATACCGATGATCGCCTGACCCGTAAGCAGGGACTGTCTCAGGCAGTCAAGAACGCCGTGAACGATTTCATCAGTAAGCAGAGCGGTGAAGATAAACTGCGACTCGTCCAGACCCTGAAGCAATCCCTGATCACCCGGGGGTTGCCTGCATCCCTTGGGGATCGCTATGGGCAAACAGTATGGATGCGTGATTTTGGTATTATGATCGATACCCTGAGCAAACAAGACGTCACCCGCCCTGAGGCCCACAAAAAGCTGACGGACTCTCTGGCATCCATTGCCAGCAAGCAGTTCGACAGTGGACTGATTCCTCAGGTAGTGATTCCAGACCCGTATTTGAGCGAATTTGTCTATCAGCGGGTGCTGGGGGGAGACACCGGGAATGGCTGGTACTACAATCTGCGTGACTATATGAAAGAAAAATTCCCCGGGATCACCCTGCCCACTCTGGATTCGGAGTCCCTGAAAACCATCGCACCGGAAGAACTGAAGACCATACTCAACCAGCTTTATGCTAACTACCTAATGGCGAAAGATACGGGTGACCCGGGTGTACCCAATCCGACCCATACCTTAAGGGGCTTACTGACCGATACCCTCGGCACATTAACGCCGGGCACCACCGACAGTGAAATTCACTTTATTCGCTCCATGACCAAACTGCTGGAACTTGCCGGCACTCAGGAGCAAAAGGACGACGTCCGGAAACTGGTTCCCAACCTTGCCCATGCCATGGCTTACCTTGATAAAAAAGTACTGGACCCGGCCAATGGCTTGCCTCAGGGTGGCGATAACCGTGATATGCTCGACACCTGGATGTATCAGAAACTGCTGTGCAGTAATGCCTGTTTTCTCTATCAGGGTTTCACCGGACTGGCCCATCATCTGGAAGAGATCGGCCCCCAGCTCAAGATCGAACTGAGTAAACATTTCCCACCCGGGACAACACCCGTTTCCGGCTTTATTTCCGCCTTGCTTGATGATAATCCGCAGGCCGTCAGCGATGAACTGGCGAAGTTCAAACAGTTGATTAAAGAAACCTTCCTCTATAACAAGGACGGCAAATTTGACCCGAGGGACTTTGTCCATTCGGATAATCCCACCGGCCGCGAGTCCATGAACAAACCCATGGAATATATCTCCCCACTGGTTAATGCCAACAAGGATTTTCTGGAGGGTAAGGAAGTCAACCTGCAGGGGCTGGCACTGGCTATTGAAAACGGGCTGATTCAACCGGAAGATCACCCTGCGGTGGTAAAACTGATCAGATCACAACTGACGGAAGCTGGCCTGAAGGTGTTCTCTCCCATCAATATGGCTAACAACCACGAAAAAGACATGCTGATCGATAGCAAAGGTTTTCTGGTATGGCCGCAGATCGAATACCGGATAATTGATGCTCTGACCAATCACATGGAGAGTACTCCAGAGGTTAAAGAGCTGTTGTTGGAGTTGCACGAGGCAGGTGAACGTCGCAATGGATTAAGTGAATGGTATAACACGTATGAATCCGAGGAGGAGAAGAAGGTAATCGTTTATGGTGGAGGAGCCACTGGCCAGGCATGGTCAATCATGTTGATGGAAAAGGCACTGAGCCCTGCCAACCTGACGGGTGAAGAGCCAATGGAAGTCGATGAGGGCAACTGAAAAAATAGTGCCCATCCTGAAGACCCTCTTCCAGAAGGTTGCCCGGTAAAATCATCCATCCGGGTGTCTCCTGAGGAAGGGGGGACAAAAAATTGAGGGTAAATATTCCGTTTTGTGAGGTGAATATAGGTTCTATTTGTCGCACAAAACGGATTTTTTTGTTTAATTCTCTGCACGACCATGTGAATGCAGGAGCAGTTACCGCACAGGGCAGTCTATTCTCGGTCAGCCTCCTGGGACACCCCCATCTATTGACTCCAAAATGATTTATTGTTGAGCTGAGATAAGAACTACTTTAATAGAACAGTCGAGACTTGCAATGAGGCTCTGATAGAAAGTTGTCCTTTTTCTCAGGAGATCTTCTGTGCGATCTGTAAATGAATGTATTGATAGGAGAATACGCTAATGAGTTCAAATCATCAGAAGAAAGTCGCCGTCGTTCTCTCCGGGTGTGGTGTCTACGATGGTGCTGAAATTCATGAATCAGTATTAACACTACTGAGCATTGAACAGCAGGGAGCAGCCTATAAATGCTTTGCTCCTGATATTAATCAACACCACGTCATTAACCATTTGACCGGGGAAGAAAGTCAGGAACAGCGAAATGTTCTGGTGGAGGCCGCCAGAATAGCACGGGGGAATATCGAACCCCTGGCAGCTTTGAAAGTCGCTGACTTTGATGCCCTGATTGTTCCGGGTGGCTTTGGGGCAGCGAAAAACCTGTCGGATTTTGCGTTTAAAGGCGCTGAGCTGCGAGTGCAGGTTGATATGATGGTTGCCGTTAAGGCGTTCTCGGAAGCCGGTAAGCCAATTGGCCTGATCTGCATTGCTCCGGCAATGGCTGGTCGTATTTTTGCCGAAGGCGTTAGGGCAACCATTGGTAATGATGCAGCAACTGCCGAGGCAATGGAGCAAACCGGAGTGACTCACCAGCCCTGTGCAGTTGATGAAATTGTCATTGATGAGCCCCATAAACTGGTGACCACTCCAGCTTATATGTTGGCACAAAATATCAGTGAGGCTGCCGCAGGTATTGGCAAGCTGGTCACTAAAGTGCTGTCAATGACCAGTTGATGATCAGCTTCAAGCCCGGGAATATAAGTAGTTAACCAAGATGTGAATATTCTCTGGCGTTCGCTTTTCATATTTTTACCTGCGAGCAGCTTGAACAAGCCGTTCAATGTGCTCTCTCGGCAGATAACCCAATGCAATGGCTGATTTGATGATCCCTGCGGGCTTAATATCGCCTTGCTCCCCGTAAAAATCGAGCAGTTTAGCGAATATTGAGGGGCAGTCCTTTAATTGAATAAAGTTCCTGACATGGAGAGATTCTAATGTATTTATGGGGATCTTTGCATTCCGTAATGAATCCTCAAATATTGGGTGCTGGAAAAGAGCAAGAATTTTACCTTCATCACGGCCTATATTGGCACCCAGTATTAAACATATAACGCTGCGATGTCTGCAAGGCATATCTTTAATGCCAAGGCCACTCTCCCACCGATTCAAGTCCCAACAGTCAGGATCTGTCGGGTTATTGCTGGCTGGTTTATTTGCCGCAGTACCACTGACAACCGATGGCAACACTCCGGTTTGATCCTTAATATAATTGATCACCCTGTCCAGAAGGAGGGATAATTGTTCTTTATTAAGATTGAACTCGCCATAGGGATTGAGCTTACCGTCACTGCAATACCGGATAATACTTTGTCCGAATACAACAGCTGCACTGCTGTCAGGATTTGTACCCTTTGCAACAACTGCACGGCTATCAGGATTATGTGTACTTTCTGCACGATCAACTGAGGATGGCAAAAAGGGTGATTTTCCAGCTGAAGGATGCATATCAGAAGTCCCCGGGTATTTGATTCAGACGAATATGCTCAGGCTGTGAATATTCTCAGCGGACCGCTAATCATATATTTATGTCTCCGCTGTCAAGTTAAAAATCTTTTCAATGCCTTCTTCCGGCAGATAGCCCAATGCAATGGCTGATTTGATCAACCCTGTGGGCTTAAGCTGAAGAAACGTTTTAGGCCCACCTGCGCAGATAGTCAACAGTTCACCTAATATTTTTGAAGTTGAAGCACCTTGGTGTTTCTGAAGAATGCCCCTGAAGTCGAGAGATGTTATATCTGTTTTGAGATCCCCTGCCCGCAATGATTCTTCAAATAGTGGGTGCTGAAAAAGAGCACGAATTTTATCTTCATCAGCCCCTATATAGGTACTAAGTATGTCAAAAACGAGTTTGCGATAACGGACATGCAACAATACATTCAAGCCATATCCTTCCGTACTGAATAACCTACTCTCCCAATTATTCCATTCCCAACGGTCAGGATTTGTCAGGTTATTGCTGGCTGAGTTTTGTTCCGCACCACCACTGACAATTGATGGCAGCTCCACTCCGGCATTCTCAGCAATATACTTGACTGTCTTGCCCAGAAGACCGGATAACTTGTCTTTATTGAGTTCGCCCTTGGAGTTTGAGCAATATCGCATCATAATTTTAGCTAAACTAACAGCTTGCGTGCTATCAGAATCCTTTCTGTCCCCTACGCAATAAGGAGAGGGCGGAAAAGGGGGTAATTCACCAACCGGAGCTGAGCTTTTCATGCTAGATCACCATTAATATTTCATTCAGAGGAATATACTATGATTGGACAACTAACCGGCAAAAATGTTCCATATTGATAATGTCTGAGAATCCAGATGGGGACTAACAGCCTCCTTCTGATACCCAACAATCCCGTTAATCCAAGATAAAGTGTCTACCAGTCGGTCTAACCTGGTTTGATCCATTGCTTCAGGTGTGAATGGATCAGCCAGGTTACTCAGCAGGTGAGCAGTGTCAGGGTACTGAGTCCGCTGCGCTTCTGTGAGCGTGATGCAATTGCCGAAGTCGTTAAACCAGACATCTATGTGGCCATCGGGTTTGAAACTTAACATGATATTGTCAGGGTGACAGTCTCCATGAACAATGCCATGCCCTAAGGCAAGCTCACACCATTTTTCCTGTACCTGAAAATGAACTTTATCCAGTACAGACTTGAAAAGATCATCATCAACCAGATTTACACCAAAACACCTTTGGTAGACTTCTGACCGCAACTGCTGGTTTTCCGGGTTGATCAATGTATTCAACGCATGCCCATCCTGAAGGTGTTCCATGATCAGCAGGTTATCAGCGTCAACTGCTTCGGTTATCTTTGGCACCCTGAAGGTTAATTTGGTTGCCTGTGGCAAGAGAGTATCAAGTCTTACTGTTTGTTCCGTTTGTTCCAGTGCTTCTTTGAATGCAGCCTGGTTCTTTTTCTCTTCTTTAAGATTGCACTGCCGGATCAATGGATTAGTCATTTCCCGGATGGCCATTCTAATTTCTTTTGGCATGAAAAATAGCAGCATTCTTATGGATTTTAACCCTGCTGCCAAATCATTGGCTTTCCAGTCCGGAACCACTTTGGCCACCAGCGATTCTTCATCTTTTTTAATTTCAAAGCAGGAGCGTATCGTTCCTGTTTCAATATGGCGTTCCACTGAATAAGCTTTACATCCGGCTTTATCCAGGATTGATCTCGGAACGGTAACAGGTATTTCAGGATTGTTAGCCAAAACGACATCAATCCTGTATTGACCATTCCATGCAGGATCTTCTGACGCAAAGAGTGCTGCAAATGGCCTGCGGTTATCAGGATGCCAATGACAGCAACCATTTGCGGAAGGACCCCATGTTCAAGCTGGCTGTCGGTCGCATTCCTCTGAATGCCGAGACCCATATGGCATCAGCCCCCACATTTACACGACTCGGGAAGGGCTTGTCCCGCAGGGGTTAAGGTGGTGGAGTATAAAGACCGTGTTAAGTTACATCTGCCCAGCAGCAACCCAATGAAAGTGTTGCTGCAACGAGTGACAGAGGCTTTTGCTGCTCTGCCAGTCCTCAAACCGGAATAAGAGACACAACTTTTAAGTTGGCAGGCGTTTTATTGAATCAACTGAAAGAGGTTGAGGGTTCAGTGCCCCTGGTGTCAGGCAAATCGGTATGTTTTTTGACAAAAAGCCATGGCGGGACACAATATCACCGCAGAGAAATACGCTGCTACGATCTGACAGGCTATGTTTGTTCAAAAAAAATCAATCATTCGAGCTATAGCAGCGTTTATGAAATATGCGGGCTAGGTCAATAGTTCTATTGTTGTCATCCCCAGACGATTCTCCAACTGGAAACAGGTAATCCCGGAAGAAACCATGCAGTCACCTTCCTCCTCAGTAACCGCAGACACGGCATCCCCGTTAACAGCCACTAAAGCCGGAAGGCACCAGCCAGCAAACAGCCGAAAACAAGAAAGAAAGCGATCCATGTCAGGTTACCAGGTGGAACAGACAACAACGGGCACTGGAACATTTCCACCGCATCAACTGCAAGCTGAATCCGGGCCCATCCCACCCATAAAGCGCAGGCGTGTTACTGACAACAGCAGGAGGATTGTGTGTTCTGCAACTTCGCTACCTGCTAATCCGGAGCCAATGGAGACCGAACCGGCCATGCCTGCTGACGCAGCTTCCAAGCTTCAGGGAGTGATCAGTTCCCTATCAAGAAACCTGCCAACAGTCAGCGACAACAGGCTATTAACTGGCAATGAACATACCTCAGCGATGGTGCAGGTCATGCCTGAACCAATGAAGGATGTACCGCTCACTACAGAAATTAACAGTGAAACATCAATTTCAGAATTTTCTGTAAGCCAGCAAAATGAACTGCGAACACATTTAAATAATCAAGAAATTCAAGCAATATTAACGAATGCCGGGACTCTTCTGAAAAACCTCAAAGACAGGAAAATCCAGTTAGCGCGAGACAGGGGAAAGCCGCCCGCACATTCCCTCTTTTCCAAGTTAAAAAACTTCAGCATTGTTAAAGATTCTCAGACCTTCAAAGGCTATTTTGCCAAAGCCAACACGTTCTTTTTAGCTGTCAATCCCCAGCAGATTACCAATACCAGCTGTCTTACCAGCATGCTCATATCGAAGACTCAGATAAAAAAGTTTTCAGAAGAAAGCGAGGAAAACATTCAGGCGGTTGCTGCTAACCCATGCTTGAAACAGATTGCCTCCATGTGTCATGGCAAAGGCTTGCCCGACAAAGCGAAGGTGGAAGCGTTCGTGGCGTGGGAGTGCTGGAAGGTGAACGGCGAATTCAGCCTGGAACTGCTGCGGGCCTTTTCCTCCATGTGTAATGGCAAAGGCTTGCCCGACAAAGCGAAGGTGGAAGCGTTCGTGGCGTGGGAGTGCTGGAAGGTGAACGGCGAATTCAGCCTGGAACTGCTGCGGGCCTTTTCCTCCATGTGTAATGGCAAAGGCTT
>NZ_JBLYZG010000039.1:0-49506 GCF_049310245.1 Endozoicomonas sp. ALB115
GCCGTAGCTATGTGACCGGAGTTGCAACGCCGCAGAGTGACTGACAACTTAGTCAGAAATATATGATTTCATTTGGTTAACTACTTATGATGGCACCAACATAAGATCTACCCCTGTTCTTAATCGCTAACCTTCGTTATCTTAAAGATATTGTCAGGGTGATCGTTCGTTCTTTGGGGCAATTCAGGAGTTGTTGCATTTGAAGAACCGTTGGTTTTGGGATTGCCCTCTGCTCGCATGGCCGGTCGATGCGTGCGACAGTGGATGTTAAAACTCATACAGGGAAGCTAATGATGAAATGGATGACCATCATTGTTTTTATGGTGTTGTTTCTTGTTCCCACAGGAAGGTCAGGAGCGAATTACCCGGGCAAGTTTGCCCAGGTTTCACCGAGAGAGGCCTTGAGTGGTAGAGCAAACGATGCGGTTATCGTCGATAGTCAAAATAGCTGGCTAACCGGGATATTGGTTGGCATCCCTGGCTCCAGAGAATGGGTTAATGGGGTTTTGTGGAGTTCCGGGGAGTTGGCGGTGCATGCAAGTAAAGCGTCGCAGCTTTCGCAGTACCCTTCATTTCAATATTTACTTTCTGTCGAAGCATCGGGTCGGGAGCTTTGGAAGGATCTGGTTGCTACACCAGATGCAGATGCGCTCATTTTTTTCTTTAGAAGTAAAGCTTTCTGGAGCAGTCCTTTCAGTTCCGAAAGTGACTTCATTCTTACGGATATTTCCTCTCTGGCAGAGGATTTTTCCGCTTCTCACTCTTTTAAAACATTCCCGGAAGGGGCTGAAGTTGATTGGGATTATCACAGCAACTGGTTTTATCGTGAGAAAGTCGACAGTGGGCTGGTCACCAGAGTTCAGCGGATAAACAGACGTTTGTTAAGTGATCTTTGTATTATTGATATTCATTTAGGCGGCTCTCGACGTATTATCAGTTATCGGGATGAGTGGATATCCGAACAGAGTTTCCTCCATGAATCAGGTGAGAAAACTGTAAGTTTGCCCGTAAAAAAACGTGGGGCAGGTAACGACCATCCGTTGGTCCCTGATGTTGGACAGTTTACCACTTATCAGGAAAGTCTTTGCCGCTATGCAGAAGATGCTGCTGCTGCGAATCAGGAGGTGAATATTCTCTATTCGGATTTTTGGGACTCCAGTGAGCACCTGGTCGAAGCAGAGGTTTATAAAATATGGGTTGAAACGACAGAGTAGCTGTTTCGATACCGCCTGTTCAAAGCATAACGTCAGACTGTCAATTTATGCGGGTTTTGCAGCAACAAGCTGAGATTATAAGTTCATTGCTCGCGGGGCTTGTTCAGCCAGATCAATTTAACCCGAGTTAAGTTATCAGTTATACATTTGAACCTTTTTGAGGAATGAGTGTCATAGGGAATAAAAAAGATTTCATGCAGCATGCAGAAGCAATCCGATGCAAAGCCGTTTCAGTCATGGCACAGGCAGTGACACTAGTCCAATTACCAATACTCCGGCAGTTGACCGTGGCAGTGATGGTCAGCGTAATCGCGCCGATCCTGATTCTGGTGAGCGCAGCACCCAGCGACAGGAGCGTACTGAAAACCGTTGTCGTTTAAACGTGTGGCTGGTCGACAGAGTCGCTAACACCCGTCATGAGGTTGCCTCGGCGTCGATTTGCCTGGATGGGGCTGCTGCTGATCAGATTCGCAGCCGTGGTATTAGCATTGTTGCAAGAGTGGTGAATTATTCTGAGCCACCCGGTACTGAAAATGCGGCTTCTGCAACAGCTACGCCACAAGAATCACAGACCGATGTCGTGCAAGCGGCAACAAATCAGGGTAGTGATGGCAATTCTGGGCTTGTATACTGGCTTGACCGCTTTCTGGATATTCCCCTGGATCGGTTTGCGGTACCCGGTAACGACGTTTTGGACATGTTTGCCAACATTAACCTGCAGGTAGATGGTAGCAGGTTGACCGCTGAGGAATTGCGGTCTGCTGGTTTGAAGCGGGTGTTGAACAGGCATGTGGCTGCCTGGCTGGAGAAGAAGCAAGATCGGACCCAGACAACAGGAAAACTGCTGGGCTTGCAAAAACTGATGCATGAGGATATGGCCACCTATTTTCGAAACTGGGTGCTGTTGAAGTGTTATAGCGATATGCTTCGGGGTAAGCCGGTGTCTGAAACTGACCGTCAGCATCTGATACAGGCCCTGAATCAAAGTGTGTTGAATGATTTTGCTGAGTTGACCCGTCAAGCCAGCATGATGATGGATTTTTATTCATTAAGTCTGCTCTATTTTATGGGCGGGTTGCCGTTCTTTGAGGATGGCGCTAACTACCACAAGGGCATTACCTTGCTCGCCTATTGCCCGACAATCATCAAGGAAATGTTTTTTTATTTGTCCCCGGTCAGCTTCTCTCCCTACGATTATGTGCGTTTTGCCCCGGTGAGCTTCACGTCATTGTTTGTCGATCAGCCTAATGTGCCACCACAAACCAAGCTTGGCGCTGCAATGCAGATAATGGTGATGTCTTATTTACAGCAGTTGAACGCTCACTTTCTGGTAGACGAGCGGTATAAAGGCTCACACTGGTTCTCTGACTCAGAGTTAAGTTCTGAACTCTTTCATATAGTCAGGGAATTGATTACAGAATGTCTGTTGTATACCGGAGGTATGAACGGAAGAAATAAGCCATGCAGGCGTAAAATACTGGAGGTTGACAGGAGGTTTCAATCAGCCGTCGCTCGTGCCCGAAAAGACTACATTCAAGGAGAGGGCGACATTCATGCTTTAGTCACCTGTCTTCTGGCAAGCATCCATCAGCGAGCACATTCTGCTTCACCAATGTATAGCTGGAAAGTAGCCAACTTATATCGCAAAGCCGCACAAATGTCCCCTAATCACTGGTCAAGTGCCTATATTTTTTTCCTTAAAGCCCGTAAGTGGGAGTTGGCTGCCGATGCAGCAACTGAATATGCCAGATATTATCTGAAGAAAAGCCCTCTGCTGGCTGAGTATTGGAGGGATACCAGTGAGCGGACCATGGAGCTGTCTGCCTTTTCGGAATCACCAACAGGGCAGGCAGTGGCTTCAGATAAAGACTACGATTTTGACGCAGTTTTACGACAGTTTTCTGAAGAGGTACCAAAGTTTGCCAACCTGCCGGTGGGGTTTGCCCGAAATAAAGGCAGGAAGCGCAATGGTCAAAAAAATGAGTCTGTTAACAAGTCAGAGCATGATGTCATTGAATCCCCGAAGGTGAGTGGAGCTGAGGGGCGCGAGCCGGAGGTGAGCAAGCCAGGTCACCAGGAGGTTGCGCCAGTGATCAGGGTGGTTCGATCCGGCAGACATCATGCTGCCTGTCCATCGTCTGATTCTCAGGGTTTCCAGGTACAGTCGGCCAGGGGGGCCATAAAGCCATTTGAAAAACTGCTCTCCCGACACTGGAATCCGGTTATTCTGCAAACACTCCGGTGTATCCGGGCGGCCAGGGCCCGTTCGGATATCACCGGCGAGCGGGAGATATACCAGAAGTTGTTGAATCAGCCTCTTTTAAAAACCTGTATTGGCATTGAGCGAATCTGGGAGGAGTGTGCCTGGACGGAGCTACATCAGTTTGATGATTTTTTCCGCTCGGCTATCATTCCCGATGCATCGATGAGACAGAAGGCCAGGCAATGGGTGCTGGATGCCAGAAATAAATTTATTTTGCCGTCACTGATGCATTGTCTGGAACTGGATCAGATTGACCCTGACATCAACCCTGAAGTCATCTGGAATGCGGTGCAGGCAATGCTGAAACAACCGGAAATTGCCGACTACCCTCAGGTCGACGCTGAAATCAGATTCAGACTGCGTTGTCTGTTCAGTTCCAT
Organism: Endozoicomonas sp. ALB115; assembly: GCF_049310245.1. Taxonomy (NCBI): domain Bacteria; kingdom Pseudomonadati; phylum Pseudomonadota; class Gammaproteobacteria; order Oceanospirillales; family Endozoicomonadaceae; genus Endozoicomonas; species Endozoicomonas sp. ALB115. The sequence goes on from NZ_JBLYZG010000039.1 coordinate 3,858, forward strand.
GGGGCATACTTTCAGTCTCTGGGCTATGACTGATTTATCCAAGGCTAACCAACACCGGCAAAGGGCGCAGACATGGTATGGATACAAAAAAATCGATCCGGGTTATGTATGGCTCCTAGAAACAGGCTCAGAGTAAAAGCCTCAAGTCGTTTCTACAGCTACAAAGCAGCAGAAGCAGGGAACCTTGCCCTTCACTTCTGCTTATTTCGGCTATACGCCGATAGACTTGTAAAGCGCATCCAGTCCCATCTTACCCGCCATTTTTTTGGTTTCCTGGCGGGACGATTCATCAAAGCCGGTATACACCAGGTCATCCTGTGGCAACTCATCCAGGAAGCGGCTGGGCAGCGTATCAATGATCTCGCCAAACTGCTTTCTTTGCCCGGCCAGTGTCATGGTCAGTGATTTCCGGGCCCGGGTAATGCCGACATAAGTAAGGCGACGCTCTTCCTCAATATTATCTTCTTCAATACTGGTTCGGTGAGGCAGCAGCTCTTCCTCCATCCCCATCATAAAAACATGGGGGTACTCAAGACCTTTGGAGGCATGGAGAGTCAGTAACTGAACACGGTCGGCATCTTCCTCTTCCTCATTGCGCTCCAGCATATCCCGCAGAATCAGCCGGGCAATGGCATCGGCAACCGTTCTGTCTTCATCACCCCGTTCCAGGGTTTGCTGCAGGGCATCCACCAGAAACCAGACATTGGCCATGCGCTTTTCAGCCTGTGCTGGCGTTGAGGAGTGCTGCATCAGCCAGTTTTCATAATCGCTATCAGCAATCATTTCACGAACCACCTGCATAGGGTCTTCGCTGGTTTGCAGCCGTCGTGAAACGTCGTCCATCCACCCGGTAAAGCGTCGCAGCCTGTCGACATACTGTGGTGCCAGGTCCTCTGCAAGGGCCGCTTCTTCACAGGCTTTGTACATACTGATGTGGTGTTTGTTGGCGTAGTTGCCCAGTTTCTCCAGTGTCGATGGCCCAATCTCCCGTTTGGGGGTATTCACCACCCGTAGAAAGGCGTTGTCATCATCCTGATTAATCAGCAGGCGAAGGTAGGCCATGATGTCTTTCACTTCTGCCCGGGCAAAGAACGAGGTGCCGCCATTAATGTGGTAAGGAATACCATGGTGCTGAAGTTTCAGCTCCAGCAGCCGCGACTGAAAATTTCCCCGGTAGAGAACAGCATAATCTTTATAGCTGTTATCGTGGCGAAGTTTGTGGGCGATGATCTCTGTGGCAATCCGCTCACACTCCATTTCGTCGTTTCGGCATTTAATCACGCGAATTTCATCCCCAACCCCCATCTCACTCCACAATGTTTTTTCAAACACATGTGGGTTATTGGCAATCAGGGTATTTGCTGCTTTCAGGATACGGCTGGTGGAACGGTAATTCTGTTCCAGCTTGATCACCTTTAAGCTGGGATAGTCTTCTTTCAGTTGTGCCAGATTTTCCGGTTTGGCACCGCGCCAGGCATAAATGGACTGGTCATCATCACCCACGACGGTCAACTTACGACGGTCGCCCACCAGTCGCCTGACCAGCTCATACTGGGCACCATTGGTGTCCTGGTACTCATCCACCAGCATATAGTGAACTTTGTCCTGCCAGCGTTGCTGGACCTCCGGATAATGTCTGAATAACTCCACCGGTTTCATGATCAGGTCATCAAAGTCCACTGAGTTATAGGCTTTCAGCATGCGATTGTAGTGCTCATAAACAATCGCTGCCGTCTGCTCCCAGGGCTGTCTGGCCATTTGTAACGCCAGGGCCGGGGAGACCAGATCATTCTTCCAGTTGGAGATACAGTGCTGGATCTGATCCACACCATTATCATCTGCAGACGTGTCCCGCTGCATCAGGTCGGTAATCAATGATCGGGCATCCTGCTGATCAAAAATCGAAAACCCTGGTTTATAGCCCAGAATCTGGTACTCACGACGGATAATATTCAGGCCGAGATTATGGAACGTAGAAACCGTCAGTCCGGAAGAGGCTTTGCCTTTCACCAGCTTGCCAACCCGCTCTTTCATTTCCCGGGCGGCTTTATTGGTAAAGGTAACGGCCACAATGTTTTTGGCGCTGATACCACACTGTTGAATCAGATAGGCAATTTTGGTGGTAATAACACTGGTTTTACCACTGCCGGCACCGGCCAGTACCAGCAGGGGAGTATCGATGTATTTTACGGCCTCAGCCTGTCGATCATTGAGTCTTTGCACGCGTTCTGTTTCAGGCAAGTCATGGAAATTAAGGATCTCAGTATAACAAGGTTAGGGGAGTGGACGATATGTCTGGTCTTCAGACCAATGCATGGAGGGATTTACTTAACCCGGATATTTCATAAACTGCCCCGAATGTTCAGAGTTTTAACCCACCATCCAGCTCTAAAACCCGCCCATTGTAATAATCATTTTCAAAAATAAAACCAACGGTCCGGGCAATCTCTTCCGGGGTACCCATGCGTCCAACAGGAATGCCCGCGGTTAACCGGGCTTTGGCTTCTGGCTTCATGCCGCCGGTCATTGCGGTTTCAATAACGCCCGGAGCGACAGCTGCACAACGGATGCCGTATTTGGCCAGCTCTTTGGACCAGGTCACGGTCATGGCTGAGACACCGGCTTTGGCTGCGGAGTAGTTGCTTTGTCCAAAGTTCCCTTCACGGGCAATGCTGGCGATATTGACGATGACGCCCTTTGAGCCACTGTCGATCATGCTGGCGGCCACTTCACGGCCGCAGAGGAAGACGCCGGTCAGGTTAACATTGATTACGGACTGCCATTTGTCAAAGGAGAGTTTCTCGGTCACTTTGCCATCTTTGGCTTTGATCAGCAGACCATCTCTGAGAATACCGGCGTTGTTGACCAGGCCATTCAATGGGCCGAGTTCTGCATAGGCTTTCTGAACAGCTGCTTCAACCTGAGCTTCTTCAGCAACATTGGCTGGCAATGCTATCGCGTTAACCCCTTTTGAACGACAGAGTTCCTCTGCCTGATAAAGTTCGGGAGTATCAAGGTCCATAAGACCCATATTGGCACCACGTTCTGCAAACCAGTTGGCTATTGCCAGACCAAGTCCTCTGGCAGCACCGGTGATCAGGATATTTTTATTTTTGATGTTCATTGTTCTTATGCTTTATTGGTAGAAGGTACACTGATTATCCTGAAACGGATGTGAATAAAAGACAATAATTTATCATAAGAGAATCCTCTCTTTGGAGAGCGGGCAGGCTGTACAGAGACCGACTTACCGGTTGCTTTTGATTTATTTGCGAGGCTGGTGTACCCGGGTAAGAAGTTTTTTTCATTAAGGGGCGAGTACACCCTTCCTGCTTCCTGACAACCCTTGAAAAAAAACGACACTGCCTTTATATAAGAGGCTCCAATGATTAACGGGGCCTCTTATGCGCTTCCTCTCTGTGCTATTTATACTTTTACCCATTCTGGAAATGGTGGTGCTGATTAAAGTGGGCAGTATCATCGGAGCCTGGAATGCGGTTGCCCTGGTTATTCTGTCGGTATTTATTGGCATCGAAGTGATTCGCCGCCAGGGCTTCAGAACCACATTAAGAGCCCGGCAGAAGATGGCGGCAGGCGAACTGCCCGCTATGGAAATGCTGGAAAACCTGGCTATTGCCCTGGGTGGCCTGCTGCTGTTGATCCCCGGTTTTATCACTGATTTTCTGGGGGTATTCCTGTTGATTCCACCGGTTCGTCAGCTGCTGATCCGGCGCTGGCTGAAAGTGAGCGGGGTCAATGTGCAGCAAACCAATATTTATGAGGCTGAGTATCGTCGTGAGCCATCAGGGCATCATGATCAAACCCATCTCAACCACACCATTGATGGGGACTATACCCGGGAAAATGATGATGGCCGTTCCGGAAGCCAAAAGCGCCATTAATTGATAAGCCTTGATTTGCGAGCATATAACGAATTTTTCACTCTTTCTTGAGTTTAGAGCCTCAGTTTTGTGGAAAAGTCAGTTTTTTTTTCATCTGCCTCTTGAAAACTGCGCCAGCTACCCATACTAAGGGGAACACCTGATAAGACTTCGGTAAGGCCTTGAACTTTTAGTTAAGGCCTGTGCCAAAGTAAACTTCATCCCGGGTGCATACCAGGGAGGTTCGGGTAAACCGGGCCATAGTGAAGCGATAGTGCATCGTTTTACTGCCATTACGTTGATAGCGAGCAGCCTGTAAAAGGTTGCACGGCATAAGCAAACTGTTGGAGAAAGAATCGATGAAAATCCGTCCGTTGCGTGATCGCGTGGTCGTTCGTCGTGTCGAAGAAGAAACTACCTCTGCTGGTGGCATCGTACTGCCAGGTTCTGCCGCTGAAAAGCCTAACCAGGGCATTGTGGTTGCAGTCGGCGATGGCGTGTTTCTGGACAATGGTGAAAAGCGTCCTGTTGGCGTTAACGTTGGTGACAAGGTTATCTTCGGCAAGTATGCAGACTCAAACACCGTGAAGATTGACGGTGAAGAGCTGATCATTCTGTCTGAAAGTGACATTTCCGCCGTTCTGGAAGGCTGATTGTCAGGCAATCACACGGTATTTTTCCGATTTCACAAAATAGTGCACAGGGTCACCAACCATGGCAGCTAAACAAGTTAAATTTGGCGACGAAGCTCGCAAAGAAATGCTCAAGGGCGTCAACATCCTGGCTGACGCTGTAAAAGCTACTCTGGGTCCCAAGGGCCGTAACGTTCTGCTGGAGAAGTCTTTTGGCGCGCCTACCATCACTAAAGATGGTGTGTCTGTTGCCAAGGAAATCGAACTGAAAGACAAGTTCCAGAACATGGGTGCCCAGCTGGTTAAGGAAGTGGCTTCCCAGGCTAACGATCAGGCCGGTGACGGTACGACTACGGCGACCGTTCTGGCCCAGTCTATTCTGAACGAAGGTCTTAAGTACGTTGCGGCCGGCATGAATCCAATGGATCTCAAGCGCGGTATCGACAAGGCGGTCATTGCTGTCGTTGAGCAGCTGAAGGCTATGTCTACTCCTTGTGCCGACAGCAAATCCATCGCACAGGTTGGTACTATCTCTGCCAACTCCGATGAACTGGTTGGCCAGATCATCGCCGAAGCCATGGAAAAAGTTGGCAAAGAAGGCGTTATCACTGTTGAAGAAGGCAGCGGTCTGGAAAACGAACTGGAAGTGGTTGAAGGCATGCAGTTCGACCGTGGCTACCTGTCTCCATACTTCATCAACAACCAGGAAAGAATGTCCGCTGAACTGGAAAGCCCATTTATCCTGCTGGTTGACAAGAAAATCTCCAACATCCGCGAACTGCTGCCGGTGCTGGAATCCGTTGCCAAAGCTGGCAAGCCACTGATGATCATCGCAGAAGACGTTGAAGGCGAAGCCCTGGCGACTCTGGTGGTGAACAACATGCGCGGTATCGTGAAAGTCACTGCTGTCAAAGCACCGGGCTTCGGTGACCGTCGCAAGGCCATGCTGCAGGATATCGCTATCCTGACTGGCGCTACGGTTATCTCTGAAGAGGTAGGCCTGTCCCTGGAAACGGCAACTCTGGATGATCTGGGTACTGCCAAGCGTGTACAGATTACCAAAGAAGACACCACCATCGTTGACGGCGCTGGCGTTCAGGCTGACATCGTTGCCCGTGTTGAGCAGATCCGTGCCGAGATCGAAAACTCTTCTTCTGACTACGACAAAGAGAAGCTGCAAGAGCGCGTAGCCAAGCTGGCTGGCGGTGTTGCCGTTGTTAAGGTAGGCGCCGCTACCGAAGTTGAGATGAAAGAGAAGAAAGCCCGCGTTGAAGATGCCCTGCACGCTACCCGTGCTGCGGTTGAAGAAGGCGTGGTTGCCGGTGGTGGTGTAGCCCTGGTTCGCGCCCTGTCTGCCATCAACGTTGAAACCATTAACGCTGAGCAGCGTGCCGGTGTTGAGCTGATCCTGCGTGCACTGGAAGGCCCGATCCGTCAGATCGCTACCAACTCTGGTGACGAAGCTTCTGTGGTTGTTGACAAGGTTAAGGCGGGTTCAGGTAACTTCGGTTACAACGCTGCTACCGGTGAATACGGCGACATGATCGAAATGGGTATTCTGGATCCAGCCAAGGTTACCCGTTCTGCCCTGCAGGCTGCAGCTTCTGTTGCAGGCTTGATGATCACTACTGCTGCCATGGTTGCTGATGAGCCACAGGACGACGCGCCAGCTATGCCTGATATGGGCGGCATGGGCGGTATGGGGGGCATGGGCGGCATGATGTGATACGACGAGAGTCGTGCAGGTAGCTAGCCTGAATGTGCTACACCGCAAGCGACCACTCACTTATCGAGTGTTTGGTCGTTCCACCTCCAGTAGAAAATAGCATGTCAATCTAACCGGTATCCGGTCTGAATCATGACCGGATACCGGTCTCTCTCTTATAAAAAAACCTGTCCTCAGAGTTCATGCACTCACTGGGTTGCTTCGGGTACTGAATGAATTGCGAAGCGTTGAAGCAGAACCGAATTTACCAAATTAGTAGTCAGTTGTAATTCACCTGAGTTTCCCGGTAACTCGGAATGGTTTTCTCTTTCGCGATTATAGTTTTCTTTATGCGGTACTTCCTACAGTTTTCCTTTTGTCGTGCTGCGTAATCAGGATTATTTTGATATTGCTCCCTCTGGCGCTTCTTCTGACGCTCTGCGAAATCGGGATCATTCCGGTAGCGCTCTCTTTGGTGCTGCCTCTGGTGCTCCATGTAAGCGGGATTTTTGTGACGCTCCCTCAGGCGCTCCCTTTCGCGTTTTAGGAGAGCGGGGTTATTGTAGAGTTCTCTTCGACGTTTTCTTTGGCGCTCCCTTGCGCCATCCCTTATCTTCTTTGCGTAAGCAGGATCATTCTTGTAGCGTTCCCTTCTGCGCTCATTCTCCCGTTGTGTGTAAGCAGGATTCTTGCGAAGCTCTCTTTGGCGTTTTCTATTACGCTCCTTCTTGTAGTGCTGTGCGTATGTGGGATCTTTGTGAAGTTCCTTGTGGTATTCGTTAGCATGAAAAGAGGGTTCCGTTGCACAGTCAATCTCTGCTGGGGGAGTGGGTTGTTGATGCTGTACACTTTCTGGTTGAGGGTTAATAATTGCAACGGGTATTGCTGACTCAAAAAAAGCATCAGCAGATTCTTGGTTATACATTTTTTCTGTCGGATGAAGGCTGTTATCAACAACTGATGAGCTTTGCAGGGATAAGGGACTTAAACCTAAAATTGACTGGATCGAAAAACGTTCATTATCAGGAGTATATGTAGGAGCAGGTTTATCATTCAGTGCTTCTGTTCTGACTGGTAAGTGAAGTGGTTGATCTTTTATAGTATTGCTGAAAACGATTACTACTGATCTTTTTTTAAAACGGTAATCATTGAATGGATTATTAAAAGGCACCGTTGGCTGCTGAAGGTGGTTTTTAGTCATCTCATCAGTACACATGGAACACAGAGTAGAGTCTGCTTCTTGAACTCCACGGGAGAAGGCCTGCCCTGATGCACCAGGCTCAGAAATAGTAACATCCTGAACAGAAAGAAATTGATCAGAATCTGCTGGTAATTGAAAGTAAGTAATAAGGCTATGCATTGAAGTATTGAATAACTGAACTAAAGCATAAGATCACGTCCTCTTGTAAAAGTTCCTCCTTGATATTACCCATTCAATATTTATTTGTAACCTTGCATAATTCATGATTAAAAGGATTGGTACATGCGATAGCTACGCAAGCGGGGTCTTTGCGAAGCTCGCTACGGCGCTTCCTTCGGTATTCCCTGAGGTACTCTCTCTGGCGCTCCCTTTTGCGTATCTTATCGTTCTCCAGCTTGGCAGGATCTTTCATACGCTCCTTCATGCGCTTTTTCATGCGTTCTGAGTAACCGGGATCATTCTGGTAACGCTTCCGCATGTTCTCTCTCATGCGCTTCCTCATGCGTTCTGCGAAATCGGGATCATTCTGGTAACGCTCCTTCTGCCGCCTGTTATTGCGTTCAACATAAACGGGATCTTTGAGACGCTCCCTTTGGCGCTCCCTTATGCGTTCTGCGTAATCGGGATCATTGCGATAACGCTCCCTTTGTTTCTCCCTCTGGCGTTTTGCGTAAGCTGAATTATTCCGAAAATGACTCCTTCTTTGGTATGCCCTGATGCGCTTTGAGTGATCAGGATGATTCTGATAGCTCTTTTGGTGCTCAACTGCTGAAGTGTTATTACTAACATCTTCTACTGCCTGGGGCGTTTGATTATCAATTGTCGTCTGGTTCTGGTTTTGCAGGTTAACTACAGTAACTGTCCCTGAATTTTGTGGGTTAGAGAGCATATCAGGAAGATTAGTTAACTGATAATCCGAGGCAGAATGGCTCGCTGGCATTGGCTCGTTAACCTCAAGCTCGCTCCCCAATATGCACAGCAGCTGAGTAAGGTGGGTGTCTGGCGTTGAAAGTGGCGCATCCTCTAAAGGGGTAGTGTCAGAATGACAAAAAGAATATTCATTTCGTCCTGACTGTGGAACCTCAGCAATATCAGTTCCATGAGGGGCTTCCTGATCGGCATGAGTTAGAAAGGCAATATTATATTTATCCAATGAACCAAACGGGCCAGGGTTATTGTTGTCTTTGTCTGATTGACTATGGTACACCTGAAAAGGAGTACTCAGCACCTGAACTGGTATCCCTTGATACGTCGGCTGTTGTTCATTTTGGGCATCCTGGTGCTTTGGTTCTTGTGAGCTGGAATAAGGCTCGCCAAAAGCAATCTCGAATGGAAGTAATTGAGTAAAGTGATCCATTGAATTATAAAATTATTGAATTCTGTTTTAAGACATTTTCTTTTTGTATTAGTTTCTCTCATAAACACTCTATCCAATAATTATTTCAGCCAAACATAATTTTTTTATAGCTATTAGTAATATCTTCAATGCGGATAGCTTCTCTCATATCGTGGAAAGCTTTACGATCATTGATCTTGTTTATGGGCACCTCAAAAACTGAGGCACCGTATTAAGAAATGTTGTGATGGAGAGTAATAGTTCGTATCGGGTATCAGTATCACGTTAAGGTGGGCTTTTTTATCTGGCCTTAATCGATTTAATGCGATGCAGCTTAATGGGCATTGTGATGCTGCCCCCGGCAGATCGCACCTTCAGTAACAGTCTTTCGCGTTCGACGCCAAGCAGTTCTCCGCTGAAACGTTTCGACGGTTCGACATAAACCTCTAACCAGGCACCAATATGATTTGGTAACTCATAGATTGGAATGTCCCTGGACTGCTGGTTCAGTAATTCCGGTTCCTGATTGGTTGCAGGCACTTCATCAACAAAGAAGTAGGTTTTGGATGCTTCTCCATGGGCAGGCTGAGATTGCCACTCCTTCTTGACATTTGGGTTGGTATTCCTGGAAGAGGGTTCCGTCATGTCCATATCATCTGAATCCTTTGCCGGGCCAAATTGCCCCGGGGTGATGATTTCAAAGGGAGAGACAGGGCTGTTGTTCACCAGCAGAGTGAGACCAAATGATGAAACCCAGAGCTCAGTGTCATAGACAGAAAAGGCCTGAGGATGGAAGTTGGGGGGGAAATGCGCCTTGATGGTCACTGTGTCAGGATTCTTCAGAAAGTTGATGTAGGCATTTTTCATCGCTTCATTCGGAGCAATGCCTGCTTTATAGAAGTAAAAGCTGTCTGGCAGATTGGTTAGACGGTTAATGTATGCGTCTTTGGAAATACCTGAGCTATTAGCACAATGCTGGCTGCTCATTCTGATCAGGCCCTCGTCCTGGTAGGTCAGTTCAGCATTGGTCAGGGAGGGTAATTGCATAAAGTCGTTGATGACAGGAGACCCTTTTTTGTAAAAGCTTGCCTGTAGTGATGCCTTGTATAGATTTGTGGCGCTGATACCAAATCGAACAAACAGTTTCTGATTTTCAGGGGTGTATTTATATTCCCAGAAATGTCTGTCAATGAGTGTATCAATGCCCATCTGTTGAAATTCATTCAGGCCGACAATATATTCAATACCACAGGTAGGTTCTACTATGCTGCCCAGCTCTTGTTTGAGTCGTAACTGGCGTTGATCATTGAATAAGGTATAAAACTCTTCATTACCCTCCAGTGGTAGTTGAATTCCATCATACTGGACGCGCAGGGAATCGGGCAGCTCTGATAGTTCTCCATTGCTGACATCATACACTGTCTTCATCATTGTCAAAGTGCTTGGGAAAACAACGGTTAATCTTTTTATAGTGATTGGGCTTTTGAACGTTTTTTTAGGCGTTAAAGTTATTTTTGTTATTGATACTTTGCCATTTATATGAACATTAACGGTATCAAATTTAACTTCTGCGTAATCAGATGTTACAGGTTTGTATTTGTCTATTGCTTGTATTAACTGGGTTTCAGCATAAAATTTAAATCCAAACCATGCGGCAGGAGCAACAAGAAAAAAAGGTATTAAGAATGATTTGATCAAGAAGTTAATCATAGGCTTACCTGAATACGGTATTGCTGCGCAAGGTGATCATCTGATGATGATTCACTCCTTTATAAAAATATGTTCTTGATTTTTTTGTTTATCAAGTAATGGGTGTTTTATTTTTAATTGGCTGTATATGGTGCTGAGCAAGTGTCACATTTTGAATTTTTTCTGGTTTCTGTGCGTTGCTTGTCAAAAAAACAAGCGATTCTAATATTTTGTTTTTTCTAATATTGTTATATTCATCGTAAAGGGCTGGCATGTTTTAAACTAACTTATTAATGGACTCTTAACTGAATCAACGTTGATTGAAAAGGATTTTCTATGAACCCTCCAGGCTCGCCGCCATCTGGAACACCCGTTGGTCCTTCAGTGCTTCCACCTCATTCCGGTGCTGGAGAAACAGCCCAGACAGGTCAAACGTCCACCAGTCAAACCGTCTCTCCTCATCATCCAGTCGAAAAGCGCATTCCCACAAATGATAACCCTGTCAGGAGTAGTGGGCTACCTGACAATATTCAGCCAGCAAATGCTCCCGGAGGTACGGTTTCCCAAAATAGACCGGGGGGGGCAGAAGGAATCAAACGTGATCTGAATAGGCTTTTGGCCGATGATAAGCCACTGGAACAAGGCTTCCGAAAAAAGGAGGAGATGAAATACATAGATGCATCAATAACTGCACTGGAAAAAATCAAGGAAGAAATGAATGGCAAATGGGATCTTTCAAATGACGATTTAAAGGCTGCATTTAAAAAAGCGCACAAGAAGGCCATTAAAAAACTGAAAGAAAATAATTCGAATGATGTCAAAGTAACCTTTAATTTACCCGGTGGGCAACGGGTTCGTTTAATTCCACCTGAGCTGGATAATCTGGATTTATCGGACTTGAAATCATGGTTGCACGGATCTCTGGGGTTAGTAAATGAGCTGAAATCAGAAAAGCAGTCTGCTTATGATGCTGGTCTTATCGAGCAGGCAATTACTGATGGTACCCGGGAATTGAATACTCTTCTTTCCCAGCTGGCGCAGACCGGCTCATCCGAGCAAGAGCTTCTGGGCTTCCAGGCTCGCTATCATGCCATACAATACCCGATTATCAGCCTTTCTTTTGATGGCAGCAGCCAGCACTCTTCCGATAGACCAGAGCACCATAGTACTCCCGAGGCTGTGAAACCAAGTCCTTCTATTAAAATTACCAATGATCCTGAGAGGGCATTGACAGTTCCTGACGAGGGGGATTCAGCTTTTGGGGATGAAAGTCTTGTTGACGCTGATCACTTGAAACGGGTTGAAAGAGCCAGAAAAGCATACAGAGACCTCGGTTATGCCTGGTATCAGCAAGAAAAAAACACCAGTGAAGAAATTCTTGATGACAAAGCGATGTTAATGGCGGAGTTGGAACAACGTTTACAAGGCAAGCCTGAGAGTGATGATGATTCTGGTGTCTCGGTATCTTCCCTGACCAGCCCGCAACGCTCAAATCCTCGCAGACGTTCTGGTGATAAAACGGGAGAACCACCATCATCCGCCCGCAAGTTACAGGTGAAGGATGATGATGGTGTCGGCTTATTCCGTGCATTGTTTGCCTGTTATACCGGAAACGGTGATTGGCAGAATGCGTCGAAAGATCAGGTACGTAAAGAGATAAGAGACGAAACTATGGCTCAACCGATAAAACTGGCCATTGACGTTGCTACCCATAAGTACCTTGAGCTGGATCCTTACAACAATGACGTGATGGACGTTCAAAACTTGTCACAGCGTGCCGTGGCTCAGAAGATCAAAGCGTTGGACGATCAGGGGCTTTTAGTCCAGAAAATTTTTGCCCAGGTGATTCTGGATGGCACGTTCTCTGAACACTCTTTCCGCCGTCTTCCAGAGGTGCTGGGTGTTACCGATTTAATGACCAATGATCCTGATGACCCCTATGCTTTTGAAATGATAGTTTTTTCACAGCTTATTATGAGTGAACTCTGCACGACGCTGGGCGTGCCTGAATCCAATGGTAATGAACGAGGATTTCATAGGCTGAATAGAGGCTTTGGTGTAGTGTTAGACGCTGAAAAAAAGAAGGATGACGATAAGAGAAATAGTGTCAAAGAAGCTGATAGAGCTTCCGGTTTATCTCCAGCGCGGGAAGATACGAAGGTTATGGCCCCGTCAGAGGATAGCATGATACCTGAAACGTCAGGGGATGACGCTTCGAGTGCAGTTAGTCAACCACCTCCACCACCTCCGCCCGGGAGTCTTGCTGAATCGTTTGAAGATAAAAAATCTACTGACAGTAGATAGACACTCTTTAGCAAAAGAGTTTTGCGCCTGTTAACCCGGATATTTCATAAACAGCGATCCTTGATCTGACCCTGAAACTACATCCGCCTTGGAAATGTCGTGTTCATGGATATCCATATCCTCAGACGAAGTAACCGCAATAATGAATCGCCGTTGAACTATTTCCAGGAAAAAATGTCCAGATGAAAAAGCGTCTGGATACCAGTGGCCAATTTACCCAGTGAATGTGCAACGACGTGCGGCCAACCAAAGCAGGAAAATAGACATGGAAATAAGCTCTGTTCCAGCCAATCACAGTGCGAGTCACTGTTTGATTTGCATGGAAGATTTTACCAGCCAGCCTGGCCATGAAGCAGTTAACCTGAGTTGTCATCATGTCTTTGGCCGATCGTGCATCATTCGCTGGGGAAGCAACAACCCGACCTGCCCTGCCTGCCGGGCACCGCTGGACCTTGATCACATACATGGCAGGAGTATCACCATAACCAGGCGTTTAATCAGAACAGTACCAGCTGCTGCCTCATACCTCAGGACTAACTTTCTGGACAGCCCCTTCGCACTTGGCAGCATGGTCTTTACCACTGGAGGGGGATTGATTAACACCTTTGCTCGATTTCTCCCTTATCAGCCGGACGCTGCCTATATGGTCGCGGGTTATTCCATTGGTGGCATCGGCATTTCTCATGTTTTAGCTGGTGCTTCTGCATTAGCCTGTGGTTATACTGCCCTGCCCGTAAACGGTCATCACAGTCTGGCCATTTCCTTGAGCAAGGGCGGAGTCCTTGGCATTGGTGCTGCTGGCCTTGCCGGCTTCTTTGTTGGTGTCTTGGTGCGTTCTGATCATTCCAGCCTTCTTGCCTCTGGTATTAATTCAGGCATCCATGGCATGGCCGGGGGGGTGATGGTCGCAGCCTCTATTAGCACAGTTGCCCTGACAACAGCCATCTACCTGGATTCTTAATTCCTCTCCTGTCTACTGAAAAAGCTGTCTGGAATGAAGCTTTTTGATGTTTTGTTCACTATGCAGAGACTCGTTTTATAAGGGCGGGAAGGGTTCCGGTTTTCTGGATATTGCAAAGGCTGGAGTAAAAGGTAGGATAGCGGTTGGTTGAAAACAATAATTATAGAGGATGTGACCATGAATAAGCTTTATGGGGTGCCACTGTCACCCATGGTTCGAAAAGTACTGCTGGCTCTCGAAATAAAACAACTTGACTATGAGTTGGTGCCGGTTACCCCGTTTATGAAACCGGCAGGCTTTGAAAAAATCAGTCCCCTGAAAAAAATTCCTGCCTGGGAAGATGACAAGGTGACGATTGCCGACTCTTCGGTGATCTGTGAGTACCTTGAGGACCGTTATCCGGAACAGGCTCTCTACCCAAAGACACCTGAGGAAAAAGCCAGGGCCCGCTGGTTTGAAGAGTATGCCGATACGGCGATGCTCCAGGTACTGGGAACGGTCTTTTTTGAGCGAGTTGCCAAGAAGCTGATTAACCAGCCTGCTGACGAAGGCAAAGTGCAGGAAGTTTTACAAACCAAACTGCCAGAGATTTGTGCTTATCTGGAATCTCAGGTTCCGGAAACTGACTTTCTGTTTGGAGGGAAGGTTCAATTGGCTGATATTGCCCTGGCCAGCCACTTTATTAATCTCGTCCATGCTGGAGTCCAGATTGACTCTGCTGAGTATCCTGGGCTGGCGGCGTATATTGACAGGATTTTCCAGCATCCAGCCGTGGCGCACCGGATTGCAGAAGATAAAAAAGTGTTTGGCGGTAAGTAAAAAAGATCGCCACCCGTTGCCCGTAAAAGCACAAGCGGTTCTGGCTTTTCGGGCAGCGTCTATAGAAATGTGGAAGTTATTTCAGAGCTGTTTCTTACATACGTTTGAAGGCTATTAATTCTGGAATGGATAGACTGAACCCAGATTAAGAATGTGTGTCAGTTCATCCAGGGCCGTTCGGGATTCCGTCAGTAAAAGCGGGTCGGCCAGGTCTTTTTCAGATAACTGGTCACGATAGTGCTTTTTGACCCAGCGGCTGAGGGTGGCAAAGCGCTGGTTGTTGATCAGACAATGTTGATTGGTCGCTGCCAGTTCCTGGTCGTTTAATACGACTCTCAGTCGCAGGCAGGCCGGTCCTCCGCCGTTATTCATACTTTGGCGCAGATCAAAAACCTTCAGATCCGTAATTGGGCAACTTGCGTCGTTGAGTATGGTTTGCAGGTAATCCCAGACAGCGGGTTCATTTTCACACTCAGAGGGGACAACGATCATTGTCCCGCCATGGTCCAGCGACAGCAGTTGGCTATTGAATAGATAAGTCCCAACTGCCTGTGCTACAGAAACCTGTTGATCCGCCACCTCAACAATATGGAAGTCCTGCGCCCCATAAGCCTTTCTTAATGACTCATAGACACCAGCCTGCTCCACAAATGCCTGTTCATGGCAGAACAGCAGGTTGCGGTTGCCCACAGCGATAACATCATTATGAAAAACGCCCTGATCAATAACCGCCGGGTTTTGCTGGGCAAATACCACTTTGTCCGTATCAAGCTGATGCAGACGGGCGACAGCCTGACTGGCTTCAAGACTCTGGCGGGCAGGGTATTTCTGTGGCGAGGTACTTTGCGGGTTAAATGCTTCCCGGCCATAAACGAAAAATTCAACGCCCTGTTCGCCATATTCATGGCAAAAACGGGTGTGGTTCGCGGCCCCTTCATCACCAAAGTATTCGGTGGATGGCAGAGCCTGGTGGTGAACAAAGTGATCCGGATTATTAAACGTCGCTTTTAGTATTTTTCCGGTCACGTCATGCTCAATGGAGCGGTGGAATTTATTGATTAAGTTAGCGGGCGTGAAATGTACTTTACCATCAGCACAGTCCGCACTGGGGGAGACTGTCGCTGCATTAGCGGTCCACATACTGGAAGCGGAGCAGCAGGCTGCCAGAACTGCTGGCATCTGTTGCGCCGCGTCAGACAGAACCCGTGAATCACTGCCGGTGAAACCGAGCCTTCGCAGTGTGGCAACATCTGGCCGCTCCTGGGGGGCTAACACACCCTGGATAAAGCCCAGTTCACTGAGCGCCTTCATTTTCTCCAGACCCTGGAGAGCTGCTTTCCTTGGGTTTGCTACTTTGCCCGCATAATGGATTGAGGCCTTGTTACCCTGGGATAACCCTGCATAGTTGTGGGTAGGGCCCACCAGTCCGTCAAAGTTGGCTTCTATTGTTTTCATTATTGACTACTTCACCATTAGTTCAACGCGAAGGTACCGTTTACAAATCAAGCCCGGGTGCGAGTTCTTTGGGCATACTCAGTGACTCCGACTCAACACTGGCCACTGGGTAGGCGCAGTAATCGGCAGCGAAATAGGCACTGGGGCGGTGGTTGCCACTGTCACCGGGGCCGCCAAAAGGTGCAGCACTGCTGGCACCGGTGATTGGCCGGTTCCAGTTAACGATACCTGCACGTATTCTCTGCAAAAAGAACTGGTACTGCTCTGGTACTTCACTGAACAATCCGGCGGAAAGACCAAAACGGGTGTTATTGGCGTCTGCAATGGCATCTTCAAAACGATCATAACGAATAATTTGCAACAGTGGGCCAAAGTACTCTTCATCGGGACGGTCTTTGATATTGGTCACATCAATAATACCCGGAGAGACTAACCCGGTTCCTGCTTGAAGATGTGTTGATAAAAGCAGGCTGTTGCCGCCCAGCTTTTGCAGCGTTTCCTGGGCTGACAATATCTGTTTGGCCGCTGCTTCAGAGATAAGCGCTCCCATAAACGGTGCTTCCTGATCATCCCATTGACCTACTTTGATATTGGCTGCCGCTACAGTCAGCGCATCAACAAACTGATCCCCCCAGGACGTTGTGGGAACAAAAAGTCGGCGGGCACAGGTACAGCGTTGACCGGCGGTGATAAATGCTGAATGAATAGTGTCGTGTACTGCGGCTTTGATATCTGCCATCTCGGTGACAATCAGCGGATTGTTGCCGCCCATTTCCAACGCCAGAATTTTACCCGGCTGTCCGCCGTACTGCTGGTGGATCATCTTGCCGGTGTTTGAGCTGCCGGTGAAAAACAGACCATCAAGACCGGGGTGCCCGGCCAGAGCGATGCCAGTTTCTTTTTCTCCCTGAACCAGATTGATAACTCCGTCGGGTATTCCCACCTGCTGCCAGAGTTTTATCGTGTATTCCGCAACGGCCGGTGTTAACTCGCTGGGCTTGAAAACCACGGTGTTGCCAGCCAGCAGTGCGGGAACAATATGTCCATTGGGAAGGTGGCCCGGAAAGTTGTAGGGGCCAAATACCGCAACAACTCCATGTGGCTTGTGACGAATCACGGCTTTCCCTACGGGCATGGCATTTTCAACGGTCCCCGTTCGCTCATGGTAGGCTTTTATTGAAATGGCAATTTTCCCGGCCATAGCAGCCGCTTCCGTTTTGGCTTCCCAGAGCGGCTTACCGGTTTCTCTGGCAATGATTTCTGCCAAGCCCTCTTTATTCTGCTCCAGCTCATTGGCAAACGCCTTAATGAATGCCTCTCGTTCTTGAAATGGGCGAAACGCCCAATGATGACTGGCTTCCCGGGCGGAACTTATTGCCTGGTCTACTTGCTTTGCGGTGGCACTGGCTCCTTGCCAGAGCACATTGCCTGTTCCCGGATTTTCGGATGAAAAGGGTTTGCCATTTGCCTTAAGCCACTGTCCATTGATAAACAGGCATTGTTGTTCATTTGTGTCTGCCATGGTCGTAATCCTCTCAATTCGTTGACTAGCTGGATAAGGGCACCACCCGAAGCAATTGGCCTTCTTCAACGTTAAGTGCTGATGCCTGCTCTTTACTGATCATGACAAACTCCAGTCCTTCGTAGGAAAGATTACCCATGATGCAGCGAAAATCGTTCAACTCACTATTGGCCATCAGCCAGTGGCGCTGATCCGTTGTGTTGTTCTCAACAATTTTAACTTTGTACTGTCGTGAATCTCTTACTGAGCGTACTTCTTTGACTCTGGCTTCCAGTAGCGGACCTCCATCAAAAATATCCACATAGCCAGTGTAGTAGAAGCCTTCAGATTCCAGCAGATGTCGGGCAGGCGTTGTGCTTTCATGGGTAACACCAATGACCTCCCTGGCTTCATCCGGCAGCAAATTGGTGTAGATTGGGTGGCGAGGCATCAGCTCGGCAATAAACGCTTTATCGACGGTGGATTGGCGATCAGCTTCGGCAAAGTCCACTGCAAAGAAGTGCCGACCCAGGGCTTCCCAGAAAGGAGACACTTCCTGATCATCACAGTAGCCACGCATTTCTGCAAAGAGGCCTTCAGCAAACAGTTCCGGAAAGGCCGCCATAAACAACATTCGACTCTTGGAAAGAAACGTACCGTTTTTGGAATGACGATAATCCGGCAGCAAAAAGAGCGTACAAAGTTCTGAGAAGCCGGTATGGTCACTGCAGAGCATCAGGGTGTCCACCATGGTGTAGACATCCAGTTGTTGTGAGGCATGAACCTGTTTACTCACCTTGTAATTATACCAGGGAGCCTCAAGCCCGACGGCGGACTCGATACCCGCAGTGCCCATAACCTGACCGGTTTCGGTATCTTCCATCACAAACAGATAGAGATTATTTTTCGGTTCTGCGGCAGAAGTACCTGTTTCCTGCGATGCAGCCAGCGAAGCCTGCTTAAAGGAGGTGAGTGCCCATGCCAGTTTATTATCAACCATGGGGCGGTGAGGTTGCAGGGAGGTGAATCCGGCACCCGTCTGGTTGGCAATTTGCCATAGGGCCTCACGATCCTGCTCATGAATGGGACGAATAACAATCATAGTCAGACTTTGCCTTTGTTTTAATAGTCAGTTAGTTATCGCGACATAAAGAGACCTGGAAATGTTACCTCAACTTTTATTGATGGAAAGACCCTGCAAAGAGAAAAAATGCACCTATAGTTTAGCTTCAATAATTCAGGAAATGATACCGTTTCGCTCACTTTGTCAGTGGTAAAAACAGTTCACCAAAAACACCTATGATTCAGTCACCCGTTCTTTTGCCTGTGGTTCCGCAGCCTCGTGAGCCGAGTGAACCCTCTTCTGTGCAGCCTGCAATTGCCAGTAGCCATATTGCACCTGGCGAGCCTGATGGAACCTATATAACAAAAGAACCCTTCTCTTTTACTGAGCGCTGTAAGTCGCTGTTCAGCAGGGTTGTCTGTGCCGTAGAAACGAGCATGTGGCATATTATGGACGCATTCAACTGGGCCGGCTATCTCGCTGTCTGGGCCATGGCTGGCGCTACCTTTATGGTTGGTATGATGGCCTTGCCGATCATTCTTAAATCAGCCCTGACCGGCATCATTATTATGGCTTGTGAAGCGATAGGGGAGGCCGTACTGCGATATTATTCAAGTGATCAGTTCCCAACGGATCGCCTGCCCGTACTATTAGACAGACTCCCGATAGAGGATCTGCCTGTTCTTGGGGATTTTCTGAGCTTTCGCTGGCTGAGACACTTGCCGTTTCAGGGGGAACGCTGTGATGAAAATAAACTGACGTATTTTGGCAGTCGCATGGTGGTTGGTGGGGTCTATGGCAGCTTACTTGGTTTTTTCACGTCGTTAATCACTCTGTCTCCCTACAGTATTCTGGCTACGGGAGCAGTAGCTGCAGGCACTGCTTTTGGCCTGAGGTTTCTGGGATGCGCCAAGGTAGCCCTGGATTTTGTATTTCTTTCCAATCATGAAATGAATGAGGGGCGTCTTTACCATAAAGATAGCTTTATTAATCGCCCTATCAGAGACAGGTTGGTTGGGAATACAGAGTCGTCGAATTATTTTCCCATGCCACCTCCTGAGAATATCGGTGCAGCAATACAGCTGCTGAGAATTCATCAGAATATAGAGGCAGTTACCAAAGACGATATTTATCAGGCTGCAGAAGCCCGTTGCAATGAGAAAGCGCAGTCAGGACTACCAAATGAGCTCTTTGACCGGGAGGTGAGTCTGGTCAAACACGCTCAGGAACAATTATATCGATTTGTCACACAACGGGATTTGCAAGAGGCAAAAAGGCGGGAGTTACAGGCCAGGCTGGTTCATCAGGCCCGGGAGCAAGACAAAATAGACCGGAATTTGCTGGGTTTACCGGCGGAGGTAGAATTGACGCCTGAGCAGATTGAAGCTGGCTACCGACAGGCGCTGAATGATTATGAGCGCTACAGGGATCAGGATATCAATGAGATTGATCGAGCGGCGGCACGTTTGAGAAGAGCCAATGACAATATGGATGCTGTCTCTGTGGCTTGATGTGATGTCAAACTGAGACTCACCTCCGATAGATGCTTTTCAAACGATTTACAGGGATGAAGATGCAGAGTGTGAATGTGTCTCTAAGTAGTTGGCCAAATGGAATCGTATATTTCTGGCTAAGTGGGCAGTTGCTATGCAAGGCGCAACGTAGGGAGCATAGCCGTAGCTATGTGACCGGAGTTGCAACGCCGCAGAGTGACTGACAACTTAGTCAGAAATATATGATTTCATTTGGTTAACTACTTACATCTTCTGCTCTGAAACAAGCCGTTTCGTTATTTCTGCCAGTTCATGTACCAATGAGCAAACATTTGTAACCCTTCTTCAATGGACGTTGACGGTTTAAAACCGACCGTCTCCATCAAATCACTGACATCGGCATAGGTTGCATAAACGTCACCGGGCTGCATCGGTAAGTATTGCTTCTCGGCCTGTTTACCAATGGCATTTTCCAGTGCTGTGATAAACGTCATCAGTTCAACAGGTTGGTTGTTACCGATATTGTAAATCCGGTAGGGCGCTGAGCTGCGGCCCGGATCAGTGCTGTCAAAATGATCTGACTTTGTTGGAATAACATCCTGAATGCGTACTATACCTTCCACGATATCATCAATGTAGGTGAAGTCTCTTTTCAGTTTGCCCTCATTAAAGACGGGGATGGCCTCTCCACGGTTAACCATCTGGGTGAATTTGAAGTAAGCCATATCCGGACGCCCCCATGGACCGTACACCGTAAAAAAGCGCAGGCCAGTGGTAGGTAAGCCATAGAGATGCGAATAAGTGTGGGACATTAACTCATTGGATTTCTTGGTCGCTGCGTAGAGTGAAACCGGATGGTCAACAGCATCTGTCGTTGAAAATGGCATTTTGGTATTCATGCCATAAACAGAACTGGAAGAGGCATAGACAAGGTGTTCTACCTCGTTGTTGCGGCAACCTTCAAGAATGGTGGCATGGCCAACAAGGTTGCTGTCGATATAGGCCATAGGGTTGTCGATGGAGTAACGGACGCCCGCCTGAGCTGCCAGATGAATCACCCGGTTGAACTGTTCCTGCTTGAACAGTGCGGCTATACCCTCGCGATCCGCCAGGTCGAGTTCAACAAAGCGAAAGTTTTTCAGTGGGGCCAGTTCATTGAGGCGGCCATGCTTAAGGCTGACGTCGTAATAGTCATTGAGATTATCAATGCCAACCACTTCATGCCCCATTTCACAGAGACGCCTGGTGGTAAAGAAGCCAATAAAGCCTGCGGCTCCAGTGACCAGATATTTCATCGTGGTTTACCTGTTTTGAAACCACTAAGGGCATAAAGATCACCAAGATTTACCTGTTGCTCAGTGTTTTATGCCCTGAGGGTATTTTGTGTACACAATCTTTTTATAAAAGATGCTTGAATGAGTAGAGTCCGCGTTAGCGACCAATGGCGTAGTATTTGAAGCCTTTCAGCGTCATCCGTTGAGGTTCGTACATGTTACGGCCATCAAAAATCACAGGCTCTTTCAATAACGCTTTCAGCTGGTCAAAGTCGGGAGCACGGAATTGACGCCACTCAGTGCAGATAACCAGTGCGTCAGCGCCTTTAATTGCCGCTTGTTGTGTACCAGACAGTGTCAGGTCATCCCGAAGACCATAGATGCGTTGTGCCTCTTCCATCGCCTCCGGGTCATAGGCCTGCACTTGTGCACCGGCCTGCCAGAGTGATTCCATCAGCACCCGGCTTGGCGCATCGCGCATATCGTCTGTATTGGGTTTAAATGCCAGCCCCCAGAGTGCAATGGTTTTCCCTTCCAGCTGACCGTTAAAGTGTCTGCTGAGTTTGGTGAACAGAACATTTTTCTGCTGGGCATTGCGCTCTTCAACGGCTCTCAGGATCAGGGGCTCAAAGTCAATGTCCTCTGCGGTTCTTTTCAGGGCCTGAACATCTTTCGGGAAACAGGAGCCACCGTAACCACAGCCAGGATAGATAAAGTGGAAGCCAATGCGGGGGTCAGAGCCGATCCCCTGGCGCACCATCTCAATATCAGCACCCAGTCGTTCAGCCAGGCCAGCTATCTCATTCATAAAGCTGATCTTGGTCGCCAACATGCAGTTCGCAGCGTACTTGGTCAGTTCCGCACTGCGGACATCCATAAAAATCATGCGGTCATGGTTGCGGTTGAAAGGAGCGTACAGCTCTTTCATGGTATCAGTCACTTGGTCACTGTCGGTACCGACCACAATTCGATCCGGTCTCATGCAGTCATTAACCGCCGCACCTTCTTTCAGGAACTCAGGGTTAGAAGCGACAGAAAACTCAAGCTGAACACCTCGCATCTGCAGGACTTCTGCCACTTTGGCGGCCACTTGATCGGCTGTGCCGACAGGGACCGTGGACTTGTTCACAATGATTTTCCGGTCATCCATCTGCTGTGCAATCGTACCGGCCACAGCGAGGACGTATTGCAAATCAGCAGAACCATCTTCATCCGGTGGCGTTCCCACGGCAATAAACTGCAATGTGCCATGGGCGATGCCCTCAGCGGCATCCGTCGTGAAGTGCAGTCGGCCAGCCTCACTGTTCTCTTTCACAATAGGCTCGAGTCCTGGCTCGTAGATAGGAATAATGCCGCGCTTCAGGTTATCAACTTTGTTTTGATCAATGTCGACACAGACAACATCATGACCCACTTCTGCCAGAACCGCAGCCTGTACCAGGCCAACGTAGCCGATACCGAAAACAGTGACTTTCATAGTGAAGGGTTACCGTGAAAAATTAAGTCGGGCTATTCTAACTGAAAGCGTACTGGGCGGAAATGTCAGGTTGATAAAGCCTGTCGTTTACGGGGTTCTGCAAAGCCGATATGATTCGTCTCTTTTGCTGGCTGGATCTTCGAGACAGCTTATGACAAAGCGACCCGGGCCACTCATGTCTCAAGCGACTACCCTTTCTGTTGTCCTGATTGCCAAAAACAGCAGTGCTACCCTGGAGAGTAGCCTGAACTCCGTGCAATGGGCCGATGAAATCATTCTTCTCGATGCTGGCAGTACCGATGACACAGCTGAGATTGCCACCCGTTGTGGTGCCAGGGTGTATCAGCACACTGACTGGCAGGGTTATGGCAGGCAGCGTCAAATTGCCCAGCAATATGCGACATCTGACTATATATTTATGCTGGATACAGATGAGCAGGTCACCGATGAACTCAAGGTGAGCATTTCAGAAGTGCTGTCAAAACCGCGTCAAGCCAATAAAGTGTATTCCTGTGCCCGGCGTAACTGGTTTCTTGGCCGCTACATGATGCATTGTGGCTGGTATCCGGATCGAGTCCTGCGTCTTTATCTGAATAACGAGAGAACCTATAACAGCAACCTGGTACACGAATCCGTTGAAACTGCCGGAGCTGAAGTGATCAACCTCCAGGGTGACCTGCTGCATCGTACCTGCGATGACTATATGCAGTTTCAGCAAAAGCAACTGGTATATGCCCGAAGCTGGGCTGAAGAGCGTTTTTTGCAAGGCAAGAAGGTCGGTCTGGGATCTGCCTTTGGCCATGCGCTGGGTGCGTTTATTAAAACCTTTTTACTAAGGAAGGGCTTCCTTGATGGCGG
This sequence comes from Endozoicomonas sp. ALB115, assembly GCF_049310245.1. NCBI lineage: Bacteria > Pseudomonadati > Pseudomonadota > Gammaproteobacteria > Oceanospirillales > Endozoicomonadaceae > Endozoicomonas > Endozoicomonas sp. ALB115. The sequence continues at coordinate 27,507 of NZ_JBLYZG010000039.1, forward strand.
CCACGGGCTCCTCCTCTCACTGGTGGTTACCCAGTATACCTTCAATAAATATGCTGCGCTGTGGGCTATGAGTAAAACCCGCAGGCAGGCCGGTGAATAACGGGCACCTGACTTATGATCAAGCTTGCTATTGTCAGACAAAAATATCGGCCCGATGGCGGTGCTGAGCGTTTTGTTGCATCTGCGTTGTCTGCTCTCTCAGAGCAGCAGCAACTGGATATTACCGTATTAACACGACAGTGGAATGGTTTAAAGAACCCGTCTGTTCATATTGAGGTTTGCAACCCGTTTAAATGGGGCCGTGTCAGTCGTGAACGAGGTTTTGCCAGGGCTGCACAGAAACACTTCTCCAGTTTTGATATTGTTCAGAGCCATGAGCGTATCCCGGGTTGTACCATTTATCGTGCTGGAGATGGTGTGCATAAATGCTGGCTGGAACATCGCTCGAGAATTATCCCTGAAGCTCAGGCTAAACGAATGAAAAATGATCGCTTTCACCGTTATGTGATGGATGCGGAGAAGCAGATGTTTGAGCATCCGAAGTTGAAAGCAGTGATCTGTATCTCTGAGATGGTGAAAAGAGAGATTATTCGTGAGTTTGATATTGATGAGAGCAAGTTGCATGTTATTTACAACAGTGTTGACTCAAACCGATTTACTCCAACGTTAAGAGACCAGTTCAGAGCGTCAATCCGTAGTGCTTTAGGAATCACTGACAGTGCAACCTGCCTTATTTTTGTAGGTTCAGGGTTTGAGCGAAAAGGGTTGGCTGAAGCAATTAAAGCGGTTGCGAAAGCTGGTGCTGAGCTGATTGTTGTTGGTAAAGATAAGTCTGAGTCTATTTATCGCAAACTGGCTGAAGCTGAAGGTGTACCTGATCGGGTTCACTTTTTGGGAGTGCAAGAACGGCCTGAGAGCTACTATGCGGCAGCTGATGGCTTTATTTTACCCACGATCTATGAGCCCTTTGGTAATGTTGTATTAGAGGCAATGGCTTCAGGTTTGGGAGTTATTACTACTCCAACCTGTGGAGGCTCGGATATTATTCAATCAGGTAAAAATGGTTATATATGTGATGCCCTTGACAGCAACTCTCTGGCTCAGGCTGTCAGCCATTTCTGCTCAACTGAAAAAGCATTGATGTTAGGTAAAGAAGCCAGAAAAACTGCTGAAAAGCACAATCCTCAGCGACTTGGTCATGAGCTGCTTAAGCTTTATGGTAATGTCCTTCAGTAAGCTGATCTCTTATCAACACTTATGGTTTTTGGATAAGTAATAACCTATGAAAATACTTCATACAGAATCCTCTTGTGGCTGGGGAGGCCAGGAGGTTCGAATTCTCACTGAGTCAGAAGGGATGCTGGAAAGGGGGCATCAGGTGACGATTGCTTGCCCTGAACATTCCAATATATACAGGGAGTCTGTGCTGCGAGGGATCAACACAGTTGCTCTGCCCATTGAAAAGAAAAAGATCTCATCTCTATGGGTTATGCACAAGTTTCTGGCAAGTAACCACTTTGATGTGATTAATACCCATAGTTCAACAGATAGTTGGCTTGTTTCTCTTTCACTGGCCTGGAAAAAGAAGCGCCCGGGAATAGTTCGTACTCGGCACCTTTCAACACCAGTGCATAAAAACAGAAGTTCTTTGTGGCTTTATCAGAATGGGAATGACTTTTTAGTTACAACAGGTGAAAAGCTTCGTCAGACCTTACATCAGGAAAATGGAGTAGCTCTGGAAAAAATGAGGTCAGTACCAACAGGAATTGATGAAGATCGCTTTAAACCCGCAGAAGATAAGCAAATAATTTGTAGGCAGCTTGGAATTCCATCAAAGAGGGCAATCATAGGAATACTGGCGACCCTGCGTGACTGGAAAGGTCATGAGTATTTATTTAATGCACTTGCAAGCCTCCAGTCGGATGATTATCACTTAATGGTCATTGGTGATGGTCCTTATCGACCCACTTTGGAGACGCTGATTACGCAGCTTAATTTAAACGACAAAATTACTTTAGTAGGTAATCAGGATGATGTCGTCCCATGGTTACAAGCTTTGGATATTTTTGTACTACCATCTTATGGGAACGAGGGCGTGCCTCAGAGCATTATGCAAGCCATGCTTTGTGGTTTGCCAATAATTTCTACTGATGTGGGAAGTATTCTTGAGGTACTGCAACCGGAGAAGAACGGGTTATTGGTCGATACTTGTGACTCTGTATCCTTGGCTTTGGCTATCGAGCGAATGATGAAAGATACAAGCTTGAGAGAGCGTTTTGGAGCTTATAGCCGGAATTTTGCTATGGAGAACTGCACGTTGAGGCAGATGGTGGATCATATGGAAGAAATTTTCCAAAAAGTATCAGTCAAGTAAAAGTGGGAATTGATTAAGTATGTGTGGGATTGCTGGTATCTTCAGTCCATCTGTGGTGAGTATTAGCTCTATTGAAAAGGCGCAGATGAGTCTCTATCCCCGTGGCCCTGATGCTCAGGTTTTCACCTCATGGGATGCTGAAGGCAGGCTATGCAATGAAAAACCAGTATCGGCCCTGATACACACAAGACTGAGTATACGAGACTTGAATTCCAGAGCGAATCAGCCTATGTCTGATGCTTCTGGCAAGGTATGGATATGCTACAACGGTGAGGTGTATGACTGGGAAGATAGAAAGCGAGCATTGATCGGTGAAGGTTATGAGTTCCATACAACGTCGGATACAGAGTTCATTCTCAATTCATATTTACGTGATGGAATGGAGTGCCTGTCGTATCTGAGGGGAATGTTTTCATTTTGCATTTATGACATGAGAGTTGGAAAAGCTTTTCTGTGTCGCGACAGAATGGGGCAGAAACCAATGTATTACTCTTGTCATGATGGTGTACTTGCTTTTGGTTCAAACTTTAAATGTGTCTGGGCACTGCTTGATGGGAAACAGAAAACGCTAAATAAGTATGCGATTGATGCTTTCCTTACACATCGTTACATACCTGCGCCGTTGACGCTAAGTAATGAAATTTTCAAGTTGGAAAATGGTTTCTATCTAGAGTGGGATTTATCCAGGCGAACATTGGAAAAACGTTCATACTGGGAGCCATACAAGGCTGGTTCATCAGATTGGCTTCAGACATTCCTTAAGGCAGTTGATATCCGAACAGTTTCGGATCGTCCAGTAGGAGTTTTTCTAAGTGGTGGAATTGATAGTACTGCCATTGCGTCTGTTTTAGCCCGACAGGAGCATCGTGAGATCACTGCTTTTACGGCTAGCTTTCAGGACCCTCGCTTCGATGAAAGTGAAGTTGCAAAAAAAACAGCACTGAGTTTGGGGTTACCGATCATTGAGATTCCTATCCCTCTGGATATAGAACTGTCTTTATTTGATCAGATTGTTGATGACCTCGATGAGCCTTTTGCTGACCCCAGTGCTTTTCCAACATGGTTGCTTTGCAGGGAAACCTCAAAGCATGTCACGGTTGTTCTGGGCGGAGATGGCGGTGACGAGCTGTTTGCCGGGTACAAGCGGTATAACAAACACCTCAAGAGCGCATGGAGGGGAGGGCTATCATTGGTTGGTTCCCCCTTTAAGGCCATCGACACTAAAAAAGGTAAGATCCTATCTGAACTGAAAATGTCATGGGGAGATGCGTATAGCCTGCGTTTTTCTGGTTATACTCCAGCCCAGCGAGCCCACTTATTATTAGATTTGGAAGGGAAGCAAAATGTTTATTGGCGTAAAAGTCAATTTGAGAATAACGATACTAAGCTACCCCCTCTCAAACAGATGTTAGCGATTGATTATGGCAATTACCTGCCTGAGTATATCCTCAAAAAAGGTGATCTTTGTTCTATGGCGCATGGCTTAGAGCTACGTTGCCCATTTATGGATCATCAACTATTTGCTTCAATTTCAGTTCTGCCTGACCAGGAGCGTTTTTCTTCACCAGCAAAACAACTCCTATCAAGAGTTTCTCCACAGGTTGAGAATGTCGCACATTTGAAGAAAAGAGGATTTAATCCTCCGTTGACTCATTGGCTCAGAAATAGCTGGTCTCAACGTTTTCCTGAAATTGGAGAGCGTCTTGCTAGCGGAAGTCATGGTGTGATAAACGCAGCTGCAGCTCAAGCTATGGTCAAAGAGTATCTTAAGGGGCGGGAAAATTTAGCTGAACAAGTGTTACAATTGTTGATTTTAGATCGAGTTTTGGCAGCATATTCCTTTAATTAGTGTCTGTCAGAAAACCCATGAATAATCCGACTCAACAGGCACTGACAAATTTTTTTTGAAAACAAAAAAGGCCGCTCATGCCAGTCACCTCTTTTTTTGATCAAAACTTAAACATTTCCACGTTTTTCGGGTACCCGTAATCTTCACCCAACGATGATCGTTTGTTTTCTCGTACGCTTCTCCGTTCAGGCTGCTTTTTTGACAGCCTGACTGGATTGCTTTTGCAGTATAGAGCCCAAGCGGTGCAGATTGGTTCCTAAAACCGCCAGGCCAACATACCGACGATAACCGTCAATCCCTGAGTCCGGGCATCGGTCCAGCCCGTGCTGCTCAAGTGCAGTAATGTCGGACTCTACCGCGGAATGCTTCTTCATTGCCCTGACAAACTCAGGGTGTCGTTCACGCTTCCGGTCTTGTTCAGACCATCGCCCCTTTTTGGGTAAGACGGCTCGGTCAAGAAATGTTTCCAGCTTTTCAAGGTTCTCTTTTGACCAGAATCCCCGGTCATAACTGACCTGCGATACTTCAGGAAACCGCTGTTTTGCGCCTTTAGCAATGGCTACAGTCACCTGGTCATCAGTCTGTTTTTCCATGACTAAATGGTGAAGGGTGAAACCAAACTGATCTTGAATCACGCACACCCTGAGGCCCAGTTCTACGGGAACGCCTGCTTTTCCTTTACTGATCCATTCCGTATGGCGTTCAAATAACGAAAAAACTTTCTCACTGTGCGGAATGGTTTCATGGTTCAGTACACGACGGATAATCAGTTGACACTGGTAGTCGGCATCTTTTATCCAGCGCTCCAGCTCTTTCAGTCTTAAGTCTCCGGGTATCCGTGCCTTCAAGAGGTTCAAGGTTATTTCAGCCTTGCGGATAAGCTTCTGGCTGTAGGCTACATACTCAGCATGGACGGTTTCGATATCATGCTGTCGTGCTTCACGAAGCGACTCATTAGACGACGTTGACCGTTTCAGGTTACGGGCTTTGTGAAAACGCTTTTTGTGCTGATCCTGCAAGTAGTTGCTCTGTCGCCACAGGCTTTCCTGCTGCTCTGACGACAGGCAGGCTGCCCACTCGATTATCTTGCGAACGGCATCCCGGAGCAGGTTAATATCCGTTGGAAAGTGGGCATTGGTTTTTACGACAAACGAGTCAGCGCGGGCGCATATCCGCTCTTCTTTTTTTTTACCAGCTGGTGACCGGCATTGACCACAATCTGGTTGATCCCGTCCAGTATTTCCGGGGTGAACAGGGCGATATTATCCTGCAAAGTCTGGATGTGATAAGAGTGGGTACAGTACGGTCCGTGTCCGAGCATTTGCCGCAATGTACCGTGTTCATTGGCCAGCTCCTGAAGGCGGTCGTAGTCGCAGTTGATGGTCAGACGCAGGGTGCCAAAAATCAGTATTTTCCAGAGATCCATACCAGGGCGGCCATTGTCACGGCTGGCGGGTATCATTCGCTCAAGGGCTCGGAAAACCTGCTCTCTCAGCTCTGGGGTGATCCAGATATGCTGAAAAGCCCGCAAGAGCCGGGGTATGTCGTCCCTGGATTTGGGGTTGAAGGTGATGGCAGAGATATCGACCTCGCCTAACTGCATTTGTGGCTTGATGGTTTGGCGCATGAGTGAGAAAACAGCCTGTCAGTGGAAATCTTCAATGATTAAGTAAGGCCACAGACTGCTGTTTTCAAGGGCTGATGGGTTTTTGGACAAGCACTAATTAGTATTTGAGAGCCACCTTTTTGGTGGCTCGCTTAAATCTCTATTTTTTCAGAAGCTCTTTTGATGCGCTGTAGACATTATTTACTGTCAGACTTTTTATACATTTTGGGTCTTGACACTGATGAGTATTTCGCTCACAGAAACGAACCCATGAAACCGGACGCTTGAATATAACTGGCTGATCTCTGCAAGGGATCGGGTTGCTTAAGTACCGGGCTTTATGGTTGTTAAAAAACTGACTGTTGCCCACAAGCTCCACAGGCCCTGGACCAAAGAGGCAGACAAGAGGAGTGTTGGTTAATTTTGCCAGATGACTGATGCCAGTATCAGGGCTAACCAACAAGCTGGACTGCGCTATGAGCTTTCTCATTTGCAGTAAGGTAAAGTTCCCAGGAACTAACTGTTCGAAATCGCCATTTCCCCTGAACTTTTCTAGTAAAGCTTCTTCACCGGGTCCACAGGTTACAACGATAGAAAAGCCGTTATTTTTTAACTTGTGACCAAGTTCAAGCCATGAATCTACGGGCCATAACTTCAGTACTGATGATGCACCCAAGTGGAAAACAATATATGGAGATTCGGGGCTCGTGATTACTACATCTTCAAAGATCCAGTCAGAAGTTGAAAAAGTTGTGAGATGGTCTGCTGCACATAGATCTGCCATCAGGTCTGGCATTGCTTTTGGGCTTTCTGGCATGGGAAGCAACTCATCTACGAACCAGTTCTTATAAGCGGGATAGTCTCCGGTATGGGTAATGATCCACCGAGTTCCAGCAGCATAAGCTGCCCAAGAGTAGCGGGCATCTCCAAGGACTATGCCAATGTCGTAAGACTTTTGCTGGATAAGTTTTATCAGGCTTTTAGCGTTTTTGGGTGAATAGGAAATTGGGTTAATCTGGTAAGGCTTTTGGCTATAAAGAGGTACCAAAAAATCTGGCATTGCAACATCTATAGAGGCTTTCGGGTATTTCTCTCGTAAGCTGGCGAGTAAAGCGGTAGACATAATGGCATCCCCCAGTAATAACTGGTGAATGACAAGGATGCGCCTCACTTTGGTGTCATCTGGTTTTTTTCTGAATAATTTTAATGGTAGCCGTACTGTAATTGCGGCAAGTTGAATAATTCGTGAGTAAAGTCGTGAGCTCATTGGGTGATAGCTTGTATAGGTGCCAGATTTTCAGGAAAAACAGTATAAGCTGAATTGATATAGAGGCTCAGCGATGAAGTGCAGTCGCTCGGCTTTCAGATAAACGTCAGTTGTCCAAGGGATATCCTCATGAATGAGGCCGGGAATAAAGTCAAGCTGATGCTGTAGCAGAAAATCACTTTTGACCAAGTTTAGCCAAACTCCATGATGAAAGCCATTTGATAATATAACATTGGAAACCAGTTTTGTCCTGAAACGGGCTCTGGGTGGTTCAGAATATACTAAATCACCCACTCAAAATGAGGAAGGGCCGAGAAAAAATAGGCGACAACTACCCTGACACAGTGGGTTGTGGTGGCAATGGTTATGCCAACAGAACCTGAGTCTGTTAGTTTTTATTATGGGTGTATTGGTAACTCTCGAAAGGGTATAATCGGAATTTTCCGTTAGGTTGAGGTTGTAGTGAAATATCGCATTGGTCTGCTTATAGACAGCTTGATTGGAGGTGGTGCAGAAAGGGTCACACTTAACTTTGCTGAGCAGTTTAGTAAGATGGGGCATGATGTTCATATTTTTCTGGTGAAAAATGAAGTTCAGCATGTTATAGAAAACTATGGCTATCAAGTTCACTCTATCTCTGAAAATGGAGTGCTGGCAAAGAATAAACTACTTAACAAAATAAGACTGTCAAGAAGCTTGAAAAAAAAGGTCTTGGATATAGAGAACCAAGATGGGAAACGATTTTTATTTTTCATATCCAGTGCTGAAGATATGGATAGACTTTCTAAAATGGCCAGATTGGAAAATACAATCATTCGTTATAGAAACTCTATAAAAGTATATTTGACTAGCAAGATTGGGAACAAGGTTGGTTGGAAAAAAATTGAGAGAACATTTCGCTGGAAGAATAAATTTAAATCCGTCTACTCTAATAGACATATTGTTACTGTGTCTAAGGCTCTAATAGGTGAGTTTGAAGAGCTGGGTATAAAGTCAAAGTCAATCAAAAATATATATAATCCATTTGATTTTAGTTGTATAAGAAATCGAGCTGAAGAGGATGCTGGATATCCTGAAGAGCCTTATATTATCTATGTAGCTAAGTTAGAAAATAGGAAAAGACAGGATGTTCTGATAAGAGCTTATGCTGAGTCAGGAATAGATCAAAAGTTAGTACTTCTTGGAGGGACGTACACTGATTCAGATATTCAATGGGAATTATCCATGAGAAAGTTAGTGGAAGATCTAGGAATTAAAGAACGAGTATTATTTGCTGGATTTCATAGTAATCCTTACCCATGGATAAAAAATGCCGATTTATTCGTAATGTCATCTGATAGTGAAGGGTTGCCAACTGTATTGATTGAGTCATTGATCGTTGGTACAAAGGTTATCAGTACGGACTGCCCAACCGGGCCAAGAGAAATATTGACAGGAGAGCTTGCGGATTTCTTGTCCGAGGTTGGGGACTATAAGGGGCTTGCTAAAAATATTGCTAGAGCTTTGGATTCCTATCCAGAATTAAGTGAGGAGCTGATTGGTAAGTATCATTCCGAAGCAATTGCAGAAAAGTATATAGAGCATGCAAAAAAAATCTTCGGCTGATCAAGAAGTTTTGGAACTGGGAATACTTAATATGCACTATTCCCAGTTGCTGGGTATCATTTTCTTTTACGACCTAAGATAAAGCCTGTTATAAGCCATAAAAGCAATAAGTTATTTCGGATGAAGAAGTCATCAGTCATACTTTTTGAGAAAAATCCCACAAAGATGAGAAGTAAGAGAAGTTTTAGGTATTTCTCTCTCTCTGTAAACTCTCCTTCAAGAACTTTATGCAGAGCTGTGGCGTAAATGGCTAAAAATAATATAAGGCCAATAAGGCCCATTTGTAGCCATTTGTTCAGAAAAACATTATGTGCATGATCTTTTGTAAGGATGTTAAAGGTTTCGGGAAAGTCATCAGAAAATGAGTCTCTTAAAGTATGGTAGCCTGACCCATATCCTGCTATTGGTTTTTCCATCCCCTTATCAAAATAAAAATCCCACATTGAGAGTCTTACGTCTTGCTTGACCGTGGATACAGCATTTGCAATGTAGTCAGACTCAGTGGTTGATTTAAGAGAAAGTGAAAAAGTGACAATGGCAAGAACTATTGCTAAAAGAGCAAACAGCCCAAGAGTCTTGACCTGTGTGGATAAGCCTTTAGATGTGTATAAAAAACATGCCGCAATGACTGAGGCAAAAGACACAAAGCACATTCTGTTTTCATAGAAAATGGCAAGTGCAAGGCTGGTAAGAACGATGAACATAGCTATGATTGCTGAATAACTTTTTTTGGAGAAAAATAAAGCCATTGCAAAGCTGAAAAAGAAAACCAAGCTTGTAGAGCCATCCCCAACCGATGGGTAATATTTCTCCACGAAGCTGAGCCAGCTAACTCCTCCTCTGGCCAAAGTCGCCAAGGATAGCAGCGTTAACGATACAAGCACTGCGCACAGAGCTGTATTAACCTTTTTAAGGTGCAGTGCAGCAGTAAAACCTACCATCAAACAGATGACACTGTATAAGACCTCTTTTCGGAGCCCGCTATAAGTATACTCAGGAAACAGGTTCCAGAGTGACGATAACAGATACCATATTGCGAACAGACCCCAAGCGCCCAAAATATAGCGTATTGAATAAAGGTTTCGATAATCAGGAATCAAGGCAAGCAGGGATAGAGCCATAGAAACGTTGACAACACCATCAATGTCATGGAGGGGCAGTAGTATGAGAAGTACAAAGAAAATAAATATCTGTGTGCTTCTAAAATAGTCAGTAAAAGTCATGGCACTATCAGACTCAATATCCGGTTAATAGCTTTGAAAATCCATTTAAAGCCTCATCTACAGTTATGTCAGAGACTTGTCGGCTTTCTTTTTGTATAAGTTCATAGCGCGTCCCCCAAGGGTGCCAGCGTGTGGCATCGCTATCGCCAAAAAAGCATAGAATAGGGCGTCCCAATGCTGCAGCAATATGCATTGCCCCTCCATCGCTGCAGATAAATTCACGGCATAGAGAAACACCGGTAATCAGTTGTTCTAATGACTGGGTTGGGAAAGGCACAAGTTCTACATTATGGCAACTCTCTTTGATGCGATCAGCCAGTTCATCGTCTCCAGGATGGAGAGGGTTGTTTTGACTACCGGGAGACCAGAATAGAACAATTGGTTGTTGATATTGTCTCCACAGTTTTTGGATAAGTTCAATATAGCTATCCTCTGTCCAACGATTACTGGGTTTTCTTGCACTGATATGAAGCCCTATAGGGCTCATGTATGGGGTTATGTTTCTGGCTTGAAGGTATTTTTCTGCCTCTTTGAGATAGGCGTCATCTGGTATTAATGTACACTGTGGCGGTTGCCCTGTGATGCCAAGTGATTTAGCCAGAAGATTTGTCAATTCAACTTCGTGAAGACCTTTGGTCTGTTTCGCTTGCAAAGGTGTTGTGATTCCCTTAAATGTATGTACCGATGAGCTGGTATACCCAATAATCTCTTTTGCACCCACAATTTTGGCAACCTTAAGAGATCGCTTGTTATCTTCCCCTCCTGCAAGGATAGCAATGTCAATACCCTTCAATCGAAGCTGCAAGTAAGTGCTTAATCGTTCCAGATAGACTCTTAACTTACTTTCTCCCTTCCCGGTATGCTTGGCTTTTTTGTAAATATAGATATTGTCTATCTCTTTGTTTCCCCTGACCACTGGTGCATTGTAACTATTAACCAGTACATCAATGCAGGCGTCTGGAAATGCTCCGCGGAGGCTACTGATAAGTGGGGTGGTACATATCAAGTCACCTATATTATCCCTTCTTATCACCAGAATATTTTTGCTCATCACATATAAATCCCATAGAAAGCGGCCACAACGTGGATGCTTTCTAAAACTTGCTTTTCGACATGGGGCGAAAACTCTAACGAATTTACGCTATTGTTTCATCTCTTTCATATAGTAAAAGTTGATCTGTTCACTCTGGTATATCGTGCTTAAACGGATTGCCATACTTTTCTAAGTTCCATTTTGCGAATATCTCCGCTGTATAGTCATAAATATGGTGAGAGTCTTCATATAGTGGAATGTTGTTGTCTTGAGTCAGACAGGCTTCTGTAGAACATTGCACCTCTTGTGGGTTTATAAAGCAAACTTCAGGGTGCTCCTTCCTTATCTCACGTAGTATACGGACTCTGCCTCATAGTCAGTTATAAAAACAGAGTACCCAAGGGTCAGAACCAGAAAACAGGCAATCACTTTTTGAGGAGACTTTGAGAACCTGGCCAGTGTCAGGAATACAATTGGAAAGATAAAATAAAACTGCCACTCAATGGCCAGAGACCAGGTGTGCAGTAGAGGGCTTGCTTCAGCTTCGGTGGAAAAGTAGTTGCCAACCTCTTTGGCAAAGTAGTTGTTTGCGTTGAATAGCAATACTTCTCTTACACTTCGCATGAAGCTTATGTATTCATTGGGGAGCAGTAAAAAGCTATATACAACTACAGTGACGGCAACTACGAGCAGCGTTGCAGGTATAAGCCTCTTAATTCGACGATTATAGAAATTCAGATAAGAAAAGTTGTTGTTCTTAATATCATGCAGGATCAGTGAGCTTATCAGGTACCCGGAGAGAACAAAAAAAATGTCAACACCAATGTATCCGCCAGTGAAAGAAGGTACATTGAAATGCAGCAGCATTACAGCTAAAACTGCAAGACCTCTGAGCCCCTCAAGGTCAGTACGAAATTGCATCTTTCTCTGGGGTTGGTTATCAGTGTGATTCATGAATATATAAAAGTTTATGCTCAATTTAGAGGGCTTAGGTTGTCGGGTAATTCAACAACAGGCTTTTTCTCATACTGTTTTCTCATACTGTTGAAAGAAATTCGATCGTGGTTAGAGAGCCTGCAAATTTATATCAGTTCTGTGAGACCTTGATCCTCAGTGGCTCTGGACATTGAAATATCCAGCTGTGAAATGACAGTGTCTACTTTGATGGCCATCATACCTCTGGATAGTTTACGATCTCCATCATAATAAATTTCCATATTATTATTGGAGATCACTGTATGCAGGCCGTTATGCTGAATACCTGTTATTTCCTGATAATTACTGCCCTCGCTGTTATCCCAAGGACCCCATAGGTCTGGAGTGCTGCCACCAAAAAGTGCAACAACGGGAGTATCTGTGGAAGCGGCAATATGCATAGGCGCAGAGTCTATCCCAAAAAACAGGCAGGCTTTAGAAACCAGGCAGGCATAGGCTTGCAGGTCGATTTGTTTCGGCAGCAGTAAAGGCTTGCTCTTGCAAAATGCCAAAATCTCTTGAGCCATACTGACTTCTTTCGGGTCTGCCGAGGTCGTGAGCAGTATTGGCTTTTGCCATTTTTGCTGCAAGTGATCGATACATTGGGCCACCTTGGAAGCGTCCCAGCACTTGTACATCCAGCGGGAGACAGGGTGAACGACAATAAACTCTTTTTCCAGACCCAGTTCCCGAAGAAGGGTCTCTACTTCATTTTTGTGTTCGCTTTTATAGCCAAGTGTCACTTTGCGATCAACCTTGCTGGAGTCGATAGCCTCTATAAATTGGAGGTCTTTTTGAACGGTATGGATTCTTTCCCTGCTGTCAAAGCTGGTATCAAAACGTGCCAGCTTATTAATCAGTGTTGGCTTATTGACATAGCCCAGTCGACGGGATGCACCAGACAGTGCGCTGATAATACAACCCCTGTCTCCCTCAGTAAGATTGATAACCAGATCGTACTGTCCAATGAACTGACGGTAGAATTTAAATTCATTACCTATGCGTCCCAAGAGTCCCTGTTTCTTATTCTTACTTCTCTGGTAAGGGATAACCCTGTCAACATTAGGGTTGTCTTCAACGATTTGCACACAAAAATCGTTGACAGAAACGTGGACCTCTGATTCTGGATAGATAGCTTTCAGGCTGGCAAATACCGGAGTTGATAACAGCACGTCACCAAGATTACGAAATTTGGTTACCAGAATTTTCATAGAGTGAAACCTGTCTCTCATCCAGGTCCGGCTGAAAACGTTAATTAATAGCCAGTGTGAAACCTTTGCAATAAGTGGGGGAGTCTAACAGTTTATTGATTTAATTTCAGTAAGAATTGATCCTGACTCATCTGGAGACTTGCCACAGGGCATAGCCCAACTATTCTGAACGCCACACAATAAACACACCATCAGGTACACCTGCAATCACTTATGAAAACCTACCCAATCACCGCCGCTGAGTACCTTGAAACTGAGGAAATAGCTGAGGTTAAACGCGACTTTGTGAATGGCTATGTTTATGCCATGGTCGATGCCAGTCGGCGGCATAATCTTTTGACCGTGTTTTTGGCGACGTTATTGAATACTCATCTGCAAGGCACAGCCTGCCAGGTCTTTGCCTCCGATATGAAAGTCCGCGCTGGTGGTAAGAATAACGCCATGTTCTTTTACCCGGATGTGATGGTTGCTTGCAGTCACACCTCTGATGAAACTCCAAAAGACCCCTATGTAGAAGAAACCCCGAAGCTGATTGTTGAGGTGTTGTCGCCCAATACCGAGCAGCATGATCGTTTGGGCAAGCTGGCTGCCTATACGCAAATTGCCAGTCTGGAAGAGTACCTGCTGGTGGATCAGCAGGATATGCTGGTGGATCTTTACCGTCGCTCCGGCGAGCAGTGGCAATTAACCCAGATGAAAAAGGGTGATCAACTGGTATTGAGCTCGGTTGGGCTTGAACTGCCTGTTGCAGATATTTACCGGGATGTTATTGGGGTGGTTTAGTGGGTACCTTTAACAAGCCCCTCAACACTTAGATCTTCATCCAACTCCGGCCAGTATATGCCATCACCTTCTCCCAGTACCTCCCAGTACCTCCCCGTTGGCCCGTTGTTTTTCGGTTGCATCGGCCAGAGTGGGGAACCAGGGGATGGGTATATGGATGACCCTGCCATCCAGTAAGGTGACAATCAGTTCAGAGTCCGTAAACTGAATGTTTTGGGCTAAGTAGTTAACCAAATGAAATCATATATTTCTGGCTAAGTTGTCAGTCACTCCCGGCAACTGCTCCTGCGTTGCTCTAGCTCCTGCATCCATGCAGTCGTGCGGCGTTGCAACTCCGGTCACATAGCTACGGCTATGCTCTCTACGTTGCGCCTTGCATAGCAACTGCCCACTTAGCCAGAAATATACGATTCCATTTGGCCAACTACTTAACGGGCGTGAATCAATATTTGAAGAATTCATGCCATGCCTCCAGTAATTGCTCATGGTGTTCGTTTACGCGCTTTTTCAGCTCGCGGATTTCACGTTCTGAGAATCTTGAGGAGCTTGTGTCAGGTTTACAGGTTTCAGCCAGAATTTAGCCAGAGCCTTGTTCAATGAAAATAGTAATTCATGGCAAACAGCACACACGCCGTCAGCATCATGCCGAGAAAGGTGATGATGAACTGGCGGTTGCTGTTGGCGTACAGTTCGGTGGATTTGGCCTGTTGCTCCACCATGGCTTTGCGCCATTCCACGTCCACTTTTTTCAGGGCTTGCTCCAGCCGGATGATGTCCTTTTTGGCAGACAGGCGTGAGTCGAGAATCAGTTTTTCCAGCCGCAATACGTCTTGTTGGGTGGCAATATGGTCAGGACTGAGGGAGGCGGCGACGGCATGGGCGGTTTCTTTGCTGATGCCGATTTCTATGAGGTCGCTAAACAGTTTGTCGTCCATTGGTTTGTTCTCAGTCTGTCTGACAAAAAATTATAGCAGGTGATCCGTGAAAATAAGCATTGGTACACAAGGCTTCCGGGGCGAGTTGCCCGGCGTGGACCTGAACTGCCGGAGAATAACGCCACTGTGGCCCGAAATTGCCGGTTGTTGACCGGGGCCATTATGCCCTTGCGTGCGCCGTTGGATTACGGTGTGGTGCAAAAGAGTGGCACACAGACGGCTCAGGGTAGCCAGTCCTCATCCAGCAGTTGTTCCCATGGCCAGGGACAGGCTTCAGGAAAACTGGTGTCGGTGAGCCATTGTTCATGGGGCAGGTATTGATTCATTTGTTTAATGGCACGTTTTTTGGCGTAAGGGTAGCTGGTTACCACCGCTTCATCCTGGTGGCTTTTCAGATACGGATGTTTATTGAGCAGCCGGCTAATCTCACCACGGGCAGAATCAATATTGTCAAACCAACTGCGAAATTCCTGCGGCTCATCCCGGCGTGGGTTGATGACTTGGGTCTGGTAATGATGTTTCAGCAAATGAAGTAACAAATTGACCAGGTGCGATTCCAGTTCATCAACGAAATCCCCCATGCGGTACTCCATGGTATGCAGAAGGTTATCAATATCCAGCTCATCGAAACGGCGTTCGGCCAAAAGTGTTCGCTGAAGGGCAAGCCATTTGGGGTAGTCGCTGTGGTAAAGCGGATGTTTGCTGCTTTCCATTCTTTGAATCCTTTTACTCACTATCCACCAATTTAGGAGAGTCATGCCCAAAGTCTGAAAAATTCACACCCTGTCTTCATTCCCTTGCGGAACATCTTGTGGAACCACATCCGTACTCTCAAATATCTTATCCGCAGACGCCGCCACAAACCCCTGGTAAAGTTGACCGTTGGCCATTGGGTAGCGCCGGGCGAACTCGTAATAGCAGCCAGGGACTTTCATGGTGGTGTCATCAAAGGTCACGTCCACCGCTTTGGCCAGGGTTGAGGATTGTTCCAGCAAGACGTCCGGGGAGCCTTTGATCAGGCCGCCACTGGTATTCATGTCATACCCTTTATCCAGCAGCAGTTGATTGACGCTTTGAATATCCGGGTGTGAACTCAAATGGTTGATGGATACCGTAAAGTGATTGGGGCGAAAGCCATGGGCAGCCACCCAGGAGGCGTATTCGCTCTCTACTGCCAGGGTTTCGTATTGGTCAGAGGTCAGGCTCCAGGGGCGACCAGAGTAGCAGAAATTCTGATGGGCGACAGTGGCTTCCGGTACCTGCGTTACCAGGTCATAAATTATTTCCTGACAGTTGTCTGGCAACTCTTCTACTTTCAGCTCACTGATAAAGACTTTGGGCAGGGTTTTATCCGGGTGTTGAAAATATCGGGCATAAAGTTTCTTGGTGGGAAACTGATAGTCGTCAACGGGTTGATAGCCTGTTTCAACAAAAGGAAGAGCGAGGTTATTCAGTGCCACTTTTTCAAGATTATAGGTGCGCAGGGCGATATGGTCGTTGATTACCTGACCGTGATTCAGATCGGCAAAGAGCTGGTGAATCGGTTTAGCATCGGGGGTCAGGGCAAGGTAGTCCTGCCACATGGCGTCCAATAGTTGCTGGATAGTGAGTTGCATGTTGATGCTCCCGTGTTGAATCAGTCATTTTTACCCGGAATTTTGCCATGACTACCAGGAGGCTGTCCGAGAATAGACTGCCCTA
This sequence comes from Endozoicomonas sp. ALB115, assembly GCF_049310245.1. Classification (NCBI taxonomy): domain Bacteria; kingdom Pseudomonadati; phylum Pseudomonadota; class Gammaproteobacteria; order Oceanospirillales; family Endozoicomonadaceae; genus Endozoicomonas; species Endozoicomonas sp. ALB115. The sequence goes on from NZ_JBLYZG010000039.1 coordinate 44,069, forward strand.
CTGCGGTTGCGATAAATTGGTCTAAAAATTCCTGCTTCTTCGTCAAATAGCCCCGCTATTCTCCTCAGAAGCAGAAATTTTTATCCTCAATTTCTCGCAATCCTCGCTACGGGCGCTATTCTCGGACAGCCTCCTAGGTCGTCTTCAGAAATGACCGGCTTTTCAGGTTATCCATAACAGAATGAGTCATTAATCGCTCTTTAACCAGTTCATATTTTCTCCCGAGGCGCTGGCATGGGCCAGACTCAATAATAATGCCGCACTGAGCCTGGCTCTTGGCACAAGGCTTTTGACGTTTAAATATTCCTGATCACTGTGGATCGCTCCTCCCTGAACCCCAAGCGTATCGATATTGGGAATCCCGGCTGAGGCAAGGTTGTTACCATCGCAACAACCGCCCGTCGGTTTAATGTCCAGGGGAATACCCAACTCATGCCCGATGTTTTTTGCCAGTGTCAGCAGTTGTTTATTGGCAGGACTGAGTACTTTGGGCTTGCGCGTAAATCCGCCATGCAGTTCCAGTTGAATGCCATCGCGCTGATTGATGCTTTCGATGATCTCGCTCAGCTTTTCCAGGCACCACTGTTCATCATCCGGCTGTTCCAGGCGGATGTTAAACTTGTGAATACAGCGATCAGGCACGATGTTGGTCGGGCCACCACCATGAATGTAGCCGGGGTTAAAGGTGATCCCGGGTTGTTGACCATTCAGGTCGTCCATGGCGGCAACAAAATCACAGAGGGCACGAATGGCATTGCGCCCCAGGTGATGTTCACGGCCTGCATGAGCCGCTTTGCCATGGCTGACCACGGTAAAATTTCCACTGCCTTTGCGTTGCCCGGCCAGGTTGCCATCGGGAAAGCAGGGCTCGAAGATCATGCCCAGATGGACGTGTTGTGCAGCCTCTTGAATCAGGGGGGCTGAGCCGGGAGAGCCAATCTCTTCATCCGGGTTAAACAGTATTTCCCAGCCGATCTGTTCAGCCCATGGGCTTTGCTCAAGCACTTCCAGCGCCTTGAGCATTACCAGAATACCGCCTTTTAAATCAGTAACCCCGGGGCCATTGATGGTGTCATCATCCAGCCAGCGGACCTTTTGAAAAGGGCTGTCTTCTGGAAAAACCGTATCCATGTGACCGCACAGAAAGACCTGAAGAGGTGCTTCAGGGCGTTTGCGAATTCTTAATGCATCACCTAGTGGGTGCTGAATGATTTCTCCGCTGTCGTTTACCACCTTCCATGGGTTTACAGGTATGCGTTCATGGTCTTTTGATAAGTCAGAGGTCAGGGTCAGGAGCTGTTCCAGCACCTGGTTGACACCGTCACGGTTAAGGCTGCCAGAATTTATTTCTGCCAGTTCAATGGTTCTGGCCAACATTTCATCATGCTGATTATTGAGTAAATCCAGCCAGGGGAGAATTTCAGGGGGAAGGGTTTTTGCTGGCTTAACCATACGACATTCTCATTCTGTTTTTACTTCGGGTATGGAGTGTCAGATCAGGCAGGGTATGCATTCCCACGCGCAGCGCGGGAACGAGAAGTACCTCTGCCGACATGGCGAGGCGTTCAGGGCTCTCAGGCAGAAACCACGGTAGCAACCGCTCGTTCCAGCCGTGCCATACCCTCGTCAATGTCTTCATCAGGAATAATAAGTGATGGTGCAAAGCGCAGGACATTCGGCCCGGCAACCAGCAGCATCAGCCCTTCGTCTGCTGCAGCGGCAAGAATGTCTTTACCCTTTCCGTGATACTTCTCAACCAGTTCAGCGCCAATCAGCAGGCCTTTACCCCGCACGTCAGCAAAGATGCCATATTTGCTGTTAATCGATTCCAGGTGCTTACGGAAGCGGTCATGCTTGTTACTGACGTTAGCCAGCAGTTGTGGGTCATTAATGGTTTTGATCACTTCCAGGGCTACGGCACAGGCCAGTGGGTTACCGCCGTAGGTGCTGCCGTGGGTACCAAAACCAAAACTTTCCGCTACTTTGTTGGTGGTGAGCATGGCACCGATCGGGAAGCCTCCACCAAGGGATTTGGCGCTGGTCAGAATGTCCGGTGTGACACCAAGGCCCATATAGGCAAAGAGTTGGCCGGTTCTGCCCATACCGGACTGGACTTCATCTAAAACCAGCAGGGCATTATGCTGGTCACAGAGCTCTCTGACCCCTTTGATAAATTCAGGGTCAGCAGGAATAACCCCACCTTCACCTTGGATAGGCTCAGCGACAACAGCGCAGGTACGGTCAGACATCAGGGCTTTGAGTGCCTCAAGGTCGTTGTAGGTGGTGTGCAGAACACCGCCGGGAACTGGCTCAAAGCCCTCACAGTATTTCTTTTGTCCACCGACGGTCACAGTAAAGAGTGTTCTGCCATGGAACGATTGGTAGAATGAGACGATCTCATGCTTATCCGGGCCAAAGTTATCGTACGCGTACTTTCTGGCCAGCTTAAACGCGGCCTCATTGGCTTCTGCACCGGAATTACAGAAGAAGATTTTGTCCGCAAAGGTGTTGTTGATTAACTGTTGAGCCAATTCGAGAGCCGGTTCATTGGTATAAACATTACTCAGATGCCACAGTTCTTCACCTTGCTTTTTCAGGGCATCAATCAGGGCCGGGTGGCAATGTCCCAAAGCATTGACGGCGATGCCGCCGGCAAAGTCCAGATACTCTTTTCCTTCCTGATCCCAGATTCGTGACCCTTTCCCACGCACAGGCACCATGGCTTGGGGCGCATAATTGGGAACCATAACCTGATTAAAGGTTGAACGATCGACGGCGTGCTCTAACATGCTATTACCTCCTGGTTATAGTGGGCCCGGGAAATTCCACCGCTTCGGTGATTCTCTGAAGTTCGAACGGCTCATTCCTGTTCGAATAGCTGCTCAAATGGCTAAAGCCCGCTTTTATCATTTATACGAGTAATTCTACACAAGCCTCAAGAGTTTGTACGGGTATATTTTCGTTCTTATAGGTTTCTCCCCTGCATTTTTCTAAACAGGTAATAAAGTACTGGTACTACCGCTAGAGTCAGCAGTGTGGATACCCGCAGGCCGCCAATAATTGTCCAGCCTGTGGGTGACCACACCACCGAGTCGGACAGTGTCAAGGGCCGCAGAGCTGGCAAACGGTTACACCAGCCGCAGGATGACCGGATCTCTGGTTTTGTTGACTTGTTATCGATGCATACATTTCCCGGAAGAACTTCATTCACGAGGGGGTTATGGCATTGAGAGGAAAGGCGTTGGAACCACTCTCAGCAGAGAGTGGCTTTACAGGCTCAGCGAAAGCGCTTGCTGGCAATCTCTGCCTGCTTTAATTCATGCTGAATAGCACCGTAGATCTGCTGAAACTCACTGTCATAGCGAACCAGGCTTTGGCTGAACTCGGGCATTAACTGAGCCATTGACTCGCCGGTATTCTCCGGGAGTGTCTCCGGGATCAGTTTGATCGCTTGAGTTAAATGGTATTCCGTTTGACGGACAAAGGTCATCAGGCGCTCGTACTCTGTGCCCATGTTTTGCAGGTCCGGTTTTCCCCCTGAACGGGAAAGAGCCATTGCATCAAATACCTGCTGAAGTCGCACATCGTACTCTGCCAGAGCGGCATTCACTTGCTTCAGCTGGCTAACCTGGCCTGCATCCACCGCAGCGCCAACCGGAGCGACAGGGGCTTCCTGAACACTATTACTGGCATCGATAACTGCCACTTCGGGCTGTTTGCCAAGCGCCATATCCGGGCGAAACGGATTGGCAGCCGACAGGTTGGCCAGCAGGTTTTCTACTTTATCGAAATCCATCTCCAGCATTTTGGGGAGCTCCGTCAGCTGATTGGTATAGCTGGTTTCAACTTTATCCTCGGCAGCCGCCTGGACTGAAGGGCCTATCTGCGGGTCTCTAACAGGGTCGGGTTGGAATGGGCGGTTATTGATCTGATCCGTCAGTGACGACGACATAGCACGTTCTCCTTTTTGGCCATTACCTAAAGATTAGTTGATAGTTTTTTTCTATCAGTTTGCTTGTGTTGTTTTATTTTTATAATTGATAATCATTCTCATAGAATAAAGCCAATAACGACGAAAAATTATCAAGACCGGAGAACACCATGGCTAAAACAGTTTCTTTTGCAGCAGTCCACTTTTGTGTTGCGTTTTCAGTAGGCTACCTGATGACCGGTGATGTTATGATCGGTGGTGCCCTGGCGATGGTTGAGCCTGCTGTGAATACAGTGGCTTATTATTTTCACGAAAAGGTCTGGAATCGATCTGAAAAGGCCAGCCCAAAGACTGCCGACACAGCTTTCAACCCGCTGAAGGCTCTTAATCAGCTGAAGGCTCTTAATCAGCTGAGGGCTCTCAACCCACTGAAGGCTCTGAATGCATAGCAATAGCTCCCTTATTCAGACCTTCAAAAGCGACGACCCGGATGGTTTTACCTGGCTTTCGCTCCGCCAGAGAGCGGGCAATATGGCTGGCAAGCAGTTCAACCGTGGAATCGGTATCGATGATATAACAGTGAGCACTTGGCAGGCTGAGTTCGAAGTAACCTTGTTTGGCCGTGTAGCTGAATCGGTAATGATCCAGGTTGTTGTCCGTGAAGGAGTCCTTTAGATCCTCTTTTGTGGCTACATAGATGTCACGCCACTTTGCTGCCCACCATGCCTCCAGCGCTTGATCCCGCTGTTCATCGACAAAAACCTGAATCTGTGAGCGATGGCCATGGGCAATCCGCTGGCAATCCCCATCGTGTTTCTTCAACCCATGGCTGTAGTGATAGTAAGCCCCGCCAATCTCCTCAGGGTATAGCCTGAGTTCAACCCTGGTAACATTGTCTGGCAGCTCCTGTTGTACGGCATCCTCCAGAAAGGGGGTGAGTAACTCCGGAGTGATCGTTTCGGCATCCACCAGCAACACAGCCTGTGCCGGTGCTGAACAGGTAATCTCCCCACGACGTGATTTGAAGCTGACAACTAACTGATCTTTGTTATGGGTAATGGAAGTTGCTTCTGCCTTCAGGGGAACCAGAAGGCGGTGATCCGACAGGCTGTCCAGTAAGGCTTTAACCTGTTTCTTTACATGGCCAAAATCAAACACCATGCCCTGATGATCAAGCTCACCACCCAGCACCACATCCACAAGCCAGGTTTCACCCACCAGTCCTCGCGTTGGACAGAGGTAACTGAAGTCCAGGGTAGTCAGCTGGTTTACGAACAGAGCCTGCATATTACTTCCACAATCAATAATGGTGAATGGATTTGAAAATCATCTGATTTTGGAACGAACTATTCAAATTATCCACAGGGGCAGAGTAGGCCAGGATCCCGAAAACAGCCATAAGCGAACTCATGCCCATATAAGTAGTTAACCAAATGAAATCATATATTTCTGACTAAGTTGTCAGTCACTCCCGGCAACTGCTCCTGCGTTGCTCTAGCTCCTGCAT
>NZ_JBLYZG010000040.1:0-49204 GCF_049310245.1 Endozoicomonas sp. ALB115
GCTTATACCCGGCAGCCCAGAAAGCCTCATATTGATGTAACAGCACTGACAGAAGGTTTGCCTATGGCTTTCTGAGCATCGAACTCACGTTAAGGTACGAAGTCAGGCTCTTCACGAACAATGCCCCGGTACACCTTCACGGAATCCGCTGACAACTGATCCATTACCTCACGCCATTCCTGCTTTGGCACTGGCGGTGGCAACAGGGTTGCTTCCAGTGTGGCGCTGGCATACAGCATCAGACTCTGGACGGCTACTTGTGGGAAGCCAAACTTAAAGCGGATCATTTCCCCCTGCTCAGTCACCCTCAGGCGGTTATTGACCGACCCCGGAGGCTGGGAAAGAATCGCCGCATGGGCCGGGCCACCACCACGGCCAATGGTACCGCCACGGCCATGGAACAAGGTCAACCGGACATCGGCCTCAGCGCATACCGCCGACACCTCTTCCATGGCGCGGTACTGAGCCCAGCCAGCCGCCATCCAGCCCGCATCCTTGGCAGAATCAGAATAACCAATCATCACCATCTGACCACCGTGGCAATAACCGCGATACCAGGGTAATGACAGCAGGTGACGAATACACTCCGCCGCGTTGTCGAGGTCGTCCAGTGTCTCAAACAGTGGTGCAATGGGCATGTCGAAATCCACGCCACACTCTTTCAGCAGTAGAGCCACCGCCAATACATCCGATGGCTGCTTGGCCATGGAAATCACATAGCAGTTCAGTGCCCTGGAGCCCTCGGCGGCTATGACACGACAGGTGTTTAAAACCTCCTGCACGTCCGGTGATGGCGACCACTTCAGTGGTCCTTTGGTATTCGGCAAGAGAGGTCTTGGGTTTTGCAGCTCTTTCAGCAGGAAGCTCTGTCTTTCCAGTTCTTCCCAGTGCTCATAATCCCCCAGACCCAGGGCCTTGGTCAGCTCGCTGAGCACCTGAGTATGACGGCCAGACTCCTGACGAATATCCAGTTTAATCAGCGTCAGACCAAAGCAGTACGCTCTTCTCAGGGTGTCCCGCAGAGGACCATCGGCAATAACCCCCAGGCCACAGGCATGGAGAGAGTCGTAACACAATCTTAATGGCTTGATCAGATCTTCATTATCAAGCATAACGCCCGCCGTCGGTGTTGCCGGTGCATCCCCGGGTCTGGCCAGACCTCGCTCACACCACTGACGGGTATGTCTCAGTTTTTCCCGCAACTCTTTTAACACAGACCAGTAAGGTTCCCGAGAGTCCCCCACAAGCGCCCGCAGCTCATCACTGCAATCGCTCATGGAAAGCTCACTGATCAATGGTTTCAGATCCCTTAAAAACAGGTCTGCCGCCATCCAGCGACTGAGCAGCAATACTTCACGGGTCACTTCAGATGTTACAAACGGGTTACCATCCCGGTCGCCCCCCATCCAGGAGGAAAAGTGCACGGGTGCCGCCTCAATTGCCAAGCGGTGACCGGTGAACGCTTGCAGGCGGTCATCCATCTGACGGACAAACTGTGGCACCGCATGCCACAGGGAGTGCTCAATGGTGGCAAAGCCACCTTTTGCCTCATCAACCGGTGTTGGTCGTTTACTGCGAAACTCATAGGTATGCCAGGCCTGAGTAATCAGCTGGCGAATGCGCTGTTCAATGCGCTGCTGTTCGTTATCACTGAGCGACTGGTTTTCCAGGTCACTCAGGCACTGGAATATCTGCTCATATTTCTGAATTAATGTACGACGGGTTACTTCGGTCGGGTGTGCAGTCAGTACCACCTCAACATCCAGCTCTGATGCTTTCTCGGCAATCTGCTGATCGCTGAGACCTTTCTGCTTCAGCGCCTTGAGCAATTCACTGAAGTGATCAGGAACACAGTGGCTGGTTTCACAGTCTCTGGATACCAGGTGGAACTGCTCGGCAATATTGGTGAGATTCAGGAAATGGCTGAAAGATCGTACCACAGGTACCAGCTCATCATCAGGCAGGCTGTGCAGCAGGTCTAACAGGGCCTGCTGTTCATTCAGACCGTCATCACTCTCGGCATCACTGCGGGCCGCTTTGGACAACTGACGAATAGCCTCGATTTTATTGAAGAAGTCCTCTCCCTTGTGGTCGCGGATGACGTCACCCAGCAAGGTACCCAGCATATTGACATTTTGACGCAGCGACGATGGGTTCTCTGTTGGCTTTTCTGACATAGCTCTTTGCCTTTCGATGTTATTCCGGCCCACTTTGCCTCTGTAAGTCTTGGTAAGCCTGACTCGTATTAACCCACGACAATTTACTTGTTAAATGAGTACAACCAAGCGCAGCCTATACCAGATACACGTAAGAAAAAAGGGAAATCACCTACTCACAAAAAAAACCATACCCTCACAGTAAAACACCCTGTTCCCTTTCAATTTCTTCAATGTTCAACACAGTAAAACACCGTCGTTTTTATCAGCAAAGCGCAAGTCCACTGACATGGGAACACTGCCTCGTAAGAACCGAAACCAAAGTACGAAATACTGCGTCTAACCCTGATTCTATCTTCCACAGCAGACTTATAAGCTCTCAGGCAATGCAAGTTTTAACTCTGATTTCTACAACGCTTGTAAATATCCCAGGGGGAAACAATGAAAACTGATGACCAGGAGAAGGTCTCCATTGGAGCCTATATAACACTGGCATTTGCTGTCGTGTTCTTTTCCGGACTTCTGAAGTCAAATGAGTGGTACGGTGTCTTTGACTTCACCACCCTTAACGGCAGCTTTGGCAAGCTGATGAAAGACGCCACGGGTGGCATGGCCGCTTTCCGTGGTGTGGGTGGTAGCGGTGCGGCCGATGGTTTTTTGTTTGCCCTGGGTCTGGTACCAACGGCCATGTTCGCCCTGGGTATGATTGCAGTGCTTGAGCACTATGGCGCGCTGAAAGCTGCCCGTAAAATGCTGACACCCCTGCTTCGTCCTCTGATGGGTATTCCCGGTTCAACCGGTCTGGCCATTATCGGCAGTCTGCAGTCCACCGACGTGGGTGCGGGCCTGACCAAATCCCTGGCGGATGAAGGCGAACTGACTGACACAGAAAAAGATGTCTTTACTGCATTCCAGTTCTCCGGAGGTGCACTGATCGTCAACTTCTTCGGTTCCGGTGCGATACTGTTCACCCTGTCTGACACCACGGGCGCTGCCGTTCCCGGTTCTATTGGTCTGGCCCTGGCGGTAATGTTTATCTTTAAAATCGTCGGTGCCAACATTATGCGTTTCTACCTCAAGGCCATTGACAAGAAATCCGGCGAAAAAGCAATCACTGCGGAGGCTAACTGATCATGAGTGCTGCACCTGAAAGTAAAAAGATGATCACTGACGTCTTTGTTGAAGGCGCCCGTAAGGGTTGGGGCATTGGTATCGGGAGCATTATCCCAAATATCATGATGGCCTTCGTGATCATCAAGATTCTGTCTCTGACCGGTTTTCTGAAAGTTCTGGCCACCGTGTTTGGCCCGGTTATGGCGCTGTTTGGAGTACCCGGTGAAGGGGCTGCCGTACTGATGGCAGCGGTTATGTCCATGGGAGGTGCCGTTGGTGTTGCCGTAGGCCTGTTGAATGAAGGCGCCCTGCACGCCCGCGACATTGCCATTCTGGCACCTGCTATCTACCTGATGGGTTCCACCATTCAATACGCTGGACGTATTCTTGGTGTTATCGGGACGGAGGGTCGCCGTTACCCTGTCCTGTTTGGCATCTGTATCCTGAACTCCCTGATGGCCATGTTTGTCATGAATCTGCTGGTGTGAATCTTTATTCAACGCTATGATCCGGGTTCAACAATAAAAAAGCCGGGGACTTCCCCGGCTTTTTTTGTCTGGATGACTTTATATTTGTGAAGGTAGTTACCATGAATGAGAAAGATCCATTTGAAAGCCTTGCCTGTAACTGCGTAGAAGTTGGCACCATTATTAAAGAAGACGATACCGTATTGACGATCGATCTTTCTGGCGTCAATGCTGAATCACGATTTGATGCCCTGAAAGAAGAGGCGGCAAAAATCGGTTCCGGTAACTGCAAAATCTCTGCTGAAACCGTTGATCAACATGGCCAGACAGTGATTCACGCCATGTTTGAGTTTGACTGCACCGCTGAAAAGCTGATTTTTCAGATGAAGAACGCCTGATTCTCCAGCCAAAAAGACAGTCACCGGGCGAATGGTATAAACTGTTCGCTGGCTATCCACCTCGCACTCCTTGCCAGGCCTCCCGAAAATAAGCCAGACATTAACGCTCATGCCCAGACCCCTATGCCCTCGATGCCAACGCCCGGAAACGCAGTGTTACTGTTCAGCGCTGAAAGAAGAAATCGCCTGCATGGATATAATTATTTTGCAGCACCCCCGGGAGTCCAGGCACCCATTGAATACGGCTCGCATTCTGGAGCTGGGCATCGGTAATTGCGAGGTATGGGTGGGTGAAGATTTTAGATCAGCTATGTGTAGGCGAAACAGTTTTGCTGTCTTTAATGTACAGTATTGCTAACACCTCTGTCATGACGCTAATAAGAATGTTTGTATTATCCTAATTGCTTTAGCTATGGGATGGCGATATGCCAGTTGTTTTTGTTTAAAGATAAGTAAAGCTGAGACCCTGAACTGACTGAGGTTTATGATGCTTGAGGCTTGGCACAAGTTAACCCATACGACTATGCAGCATAATTGCAGACTTGGTTGCAGTGATTTCCTTCTACCACTCAAATAAAAAGGTTTTGATCATGGATCGTACATTAAACTTTACCAGCCCTGCGCGCTGGAGCAATCAGTTAGCAGCTGAAGAAAATGTGGAACCTGCGACTGAAACATGGAGTACCAACACCGATAGCCAACTCCATCAGGTCGGAGATGGACAAAATCCCCCTTACGGTACAGATTATGCGCAGCAGCCCCTGTCCAGTCGGCATGTTACAGAATTACCTCCGAACAATTCAGCAAATCAGACTGCATCAGATTTGGTTCCTGCAGCAACTCCCGGGCAAGCACCAGCTCGCTCTTCCGGATGGACTCTCGAATTATTCAATGATTATTTGAGTTTTCACAAATGCCCTTATGAAAAAGATATCTTCGGAGATGATTTTTACTGGCAGGCGTTCCATCCATACTTTGAAATGTTCGATATTTTTTTTGATTGGGTCGCCACCGCGTACACGAAAGATGAAAACTACAATGGTGCAGCGAGATTACGTCAATACTTGCTACCAGAAGAGAAGCGTTCTATTGAAACCTTAAATCTTATCGGTGACACGCTTGTTTACGATGATGGAATGATTGGTTATCTGGGTCGAGTTTTAGAAATGTATCCCATTGATTCTCACCATCTTCGTCAACTGGAAGAAAAGTTTGTCGGCAACGAACTGGAGCTCGATAAGTCAGCTAACTTTGCCAAGCTCTCGGATGAAAGAAGAGAGTTTTATGCAAGCCACACTGCGAAAAAGGAAAAAAGCTTTTTTGATCACATCTATAGCTACCTTAAAGATAATCCCTACCGTTTAGAAAGAAATGGTGCATTAAAAGAGCTAATCAGTGATTTTGACAGGAATGGTGTTGGCCAGCCATTTCATGAATATGTCTTAGAAGGCATTGCCCTCACAAGAAAGCAACAACCTGGTATTGACATATCTTCCTTATCAAACAGATCCATATATGAATGTCTGGGTCATTTGGCTGTTTTTTGCAAACGCTGCCATAGTGCACTCTACCGGGTCGGAGTAGCGGATCAGTTTTATGTAATTTCCAGGCGGCAAGAACAAGAAAGACGTGATCAATCCTTGATGGCTTGATGATACACTACACGTTTGTCATGAATCTGCTGGTGTGAATCTTTATTCAACGCTATGATCCAGATTCAACAATAAAAAAGCTGGGGACTTCCCGGCTTTTTTTGTCTGGACGACTGTATTTTTGTGAGTAGTAGCCATGAATGAGAAAGATCCATTTGAAAGCCTTGCCTGTAACTGCGTAGAAGTTGGCACCGTTATTAAAGAAGACGATACCGTATTGACGATCGATCTTTCTGGCGTCAATGCTGAATCACGATTTGATGCCCTGAAAGAAGAGGCGGCAAAAATCGGTTCCGGCAACTGCAAAATCTCTGCTGAAACCATTGATGAACATGGTCAGACCGTGATTCGCGCCATGTTTGAGTTTGACTGCACCGCTGAAAAACTGATTTTTCAGATGAAGAACGCCTGATTCTCCAGCCAAAAAGACAGTCACCGGGCGAATGGTATAAACTGTTCGCTGGCTATCCACCTCGCAGTCCTTGCCAGGCCTCCCGAACATAAGCCAGACATTAACACTCATGCCCAGACCCCTATGCCCTCGATGCCAACGCCCGGAAACGCAGTGTTACTGTTCAGCGCTAAAAGAAGAAACCGCCTGCATGGATATAATTATTCTGCAGCATCCCCGGGAGTCCAGGCACCCATTGAATACGGCTCGCATTCTGGAGCTGGGCATCGGTAATTGCCAGGTATGGGTGGGGGAAGATTTTTCCGATCATACACACCTCCAAACAACGCTGGCAGAAAAGGACTGCTATCTGCTATTTCCCGGGGCTAATGCCCACGCCAGCCAGGATATTCTGCGAACAGCGATGCCGGAAGCACTGATCATCCTGGATGGAACCTGGCGCAAGGCCAAAAAGATCTATTACCGCAACCCACAACTGCAACAACTCCCCAGTATTGAGCTCACCGAGCTTGCCATATCCGACTATCGCATTCGCAAAGCACCGGGAGAAGGTGCCTTATCAACGGTAGAAGCAGCGGTTACCCTGCTGCGTCAGGCCAGCCGGGATAGCCAGGCACATCAGCAGCTTCTGGACACATTCAGCCTGATGATTGACCAGCAAATCAACGCCATGGGGCAGGAGATTTTCAAGAAAAATTATCCGCAGAGAAATGGTTGAGTAACTATTTACGCCACTTGATGTTGCAACCGACACTGGGCTTTTGATCTTCACTGACTGGCAAGCCCTTTAGCAAAGCGGTCATGGCACTGCGAAGATCATCTCCTGTCACCGGTTTACCATTCCCCGGCCTTGAGCCATCAAACTGTCCGCGATAAACGCACTTCAAATCTCCATCAAAAAGAAAAAAGTCTGGCGTACATTCCGCTTGATAGGCTTTAGCCACCTGTTGAGTTTCATCATAAAGATACGGAAAGCCATAGGGCTTTTGGGCCATCAACTCAGGGCGATCCTGGGGGTAATCGGTCACGTCATTGGCGCTGATCGCGACAATGCCCAGATCCGTGCCATGAAACTCTTTACCCAATGCCACCAGCGCTTCTTCAATATGCACAACATAAGGGCAATGGTTACAGATAAACATCACCAGAAGCCCTTTACTTCGGGCCACCTCAGCCACAGTTTTTTCGGTCCCGGAAAAAACATCCGGCAAACTGAAATCCGGAGCCTGAAAACCAAGTTCAACCATAGAAGAGGGTGTGAGCGCCATGATGTATCACCTTTGTTATTTAACCTGTTTAACCATAGTGGATATGGTGGTCCGCGACGTTTCTGCAATTCAACGAAATCATGGCATAAGCCATGCCCTGGCACCACAAGGCTGTTTACAGAGGTCAAAACTCTGCTAACTTAGGGTGACAATAATCAATAGTAAGCCTATGGGAAGATCATCCTCGTTCAATCGACAACAGGTGTTAAGCGATGCCCTTGAGCTTTTCTGGTCCAGGGGGTTTTATGCCTGCTCATTGAAGCAACTGGAAGAGGTTACCGATATGCATCCGGGTAGCCTTTATTATCATTTCCAGAATAAAGAGCAATTATTTCTCTGCGCTCTTGATCACTACCTTGAATGGCAGCTGCAACCAAGAATCGATAAGTACCTGGCCTACAGTCCCACGCTATTGGATCTCCGACGCTTTTTTACCTCCGGTTATCGTCATGGTCAGGAGGCCAGCTACCGCAACTGTTGTTTCCTGGTGACCACCAGCAATGAGCTCCATCTACTGCCGTCCGATGCATCAGAACGGGTGCAGAAAGGCATCCAGATGCTGCGAACAGGCTTTATTGATTTTATTGAGAAATATACAGAACCGAAAAAAAACAGCAGCGCTACTATTAATCATGAAGTTATCGCCAGCGAGCTGCTGAACCTGTATCTGAGCATTCAGCTGATGGCCAAAGTGAACCCGAATCAGCATGCCCTGGACAAACAGGTCAGACAGAGCCTGAATAACCTCTTTACTTCCATCCCGCACCAGTAATGCCTGCCATAATGAACTTGATCCATTACCCACCTTCAGGCCGTGCCGGGAGTTTGTCGAGTAAAGCAAAACACGCAGAATCCCTGTACCATATTGAGCTATCAATTCGGACTTTCCAGCATCAAGTCATGACCATCAAACAGATTATTGTGCACAAACTGGACCTTGCCCATGGTTCAGAGCAGTTACAGCCCACTCCAGCTTCCCAGAGCCTGGTCTCCTCCCCCTCTCTGGAGCTGGTACTGGATGACTTGCTGCAAACCTATAATAAAAAACCCGACAAGTGTTATGGCCAGTTCTCCGATCTGGCAGAGGACAGTTTTCCCGAACGCCTGAAGCAATATATGGATCAAAGCTCCGATGAACAGGCCACCGGTTTTACCCAGTTCACCACAGAAACACTGACCAGCCTTGGGCAAAACCTCAGTGAGGCCGGAGCCATCAATGGTGGCTACGTAATGTTCGCAGACTATCAACAGGGCCTGACCCGTTATCTGCTGCTTTGCATGCTCAGCAGCCAGAACAGTGTCACCATTACTGATGAGCTGACCATTCAGGACACGTCCTATCTGGACACTGCTCGTATGTCCCTGGCCTGTCGCATCAACATTACCGACTGGCAGAAAAACCCGGAAGCGGGGCGCTATCTATCGTTTCTCCGGCCAAAAGGGGGCAAACGTCTCAGCACCGTATTCCAGGAGGTGATTGGCTGCAGTGAAACCAGCAGCAGCAAAGACGAAGCGGACACCCTTCTCAAGGCAGTGGAGGCGTATTGCCAGGAAGAACCGGTAGAAGAAAACCGCACGATTGTGAAACGGCAGGTTTATGATTACTGCCAGAACAAACTGGATGAAGGGGAAAGTCTGTCAATGCAGGAGCTGACAGGCCACCTCAGCGAAGCTGGCCCGGATGACTTTGCCCGCTTTGTCAACACCCGGGATTATGACATGAGTACCCCCATGTCCCCTGAACGCCGCAAGCTGACCCAGCTGGTACGCTATACCGGGCGAAGCAAGGGACTCAGCCTCTCTTTTGATGCCGAGCTGCTGGGCGGGCAGATTCGCTATGATGAAACCAACGACCAGCTGATCATCACCGGGGTTCCTGACAAACTGAAAGCACAGCTGAAGCAGAATTAAGCAGTATCCATACCAGAACAAATTTGCTACAAATAAACACAAGGGATTGATCTGACGCCCAGGGATGGGTGCCTGCATCACACTGCACACGCTTTTAAGCGCAGAGGGTCTTCAGGTCTGCTTCCTACAGCGAGCATCCCGCTTGCCGATAAACACCTGATGAAAAACAACCCGGAAGCCACTATGATTTTTCGTGCAGTTTTTCGTGCAACAACGGTCATCACCTTGTCCACAATCCTGCTGGCATTCGGTGTAAAAGCGAGCGAAAAAGAACCCCCTGCCCTATCTCCTGCCACCATTATCCAGCAGCAAATAATGCTCAACGACATACTGATCAGCATTCACCGACTGCAGCTGGATTTTCTCGATCAGGATGCCAGAAACGCGCTGCAGCTGGCACAGCAATCAGTCAACATCACCATCAATACGCTGCCAGAAAGCCTTGATGATCCTGAAGCCAATAAACTGCTGGTCACCGTCGTATCCCTTTGGCCGGTGGTCAACAAACACATTACCTGGCTGAGCACCATTCCAGCCAGTTCTGCCCCCCCCTCTGGAACCTCATTACTGCGGGTACTGGCCAAGATGGATCGCCAGCTGTTGCTGTTGAGGCAAAAGGTCACCAATATTCTGGCTGGAGACAAGGCCAATCTGCGCTTTCTGGAGCAAGCGCTATTGATGCAATACATGACCAGAGACTACCTGAACCTGCTGGTTTCAGAACAAAATACCGAGATCACCAATACCAACCAAATGCAACTGAAAGCACAGGCCAACCGGTTCCACCAGCGAATGACGGCTTTTAATGATGAGTTAGGTGATCATCCCCACGCCATGGTACCCGTCAAACAGGCAAACGCCGCCTGGTCGTTTATTCACAGCAGTTTTGAGCGGTTTCCGGAACGGAAGATACCTGATCTGATTGTGCGCTATGGCAAACGGATTGTTCGCAGGCTTTCTTCCGTCCAACGTATGCTCTAAATAAGCGCTTTTCAGCCACGGCTATCACGTACAAAAGCATCATTCTTCATTCTCTACCATACCGCTCTCCGGAACGATACAAGAATAGCTGTCTGACTCATGACTCCCCGGTGCCATAATCGTCAGCACTTCAGTTGCCGACATCCTTTCCTGCAGAAACACCTCCGCTTCACCCCACTCAAAAGGCACCGTAAACTGATCAGTCACCTTAAACGCCTGCTGATGCAGAAATGGCTGCAGCGCATAGCTGACGGTAATAATCCTGATGCCAGCGGGCAGTTCAGCCAGGCGCTCTGCCAGCCCGGTAATGACATGATCATCAAGATTTGAGCCATACAGATAGATAATTGATGCGCTTTCCAGTGGCGACGTCAGATAGTCTTCACAACGAACATCAATGCCATGCAACCGCATACGCTGGCTGGTACGCTGCAAACGCCAGCAGAACAGTGGAATCTGCTCAATAGCGGTAACCTGACACCCCTTAACCCCCTGCAACCAGATACTGGTAAAACCACTCCCGGCACCAAGCTCAAACACATGATCGTCCGAGCTCACGCCTGATCTTTCCGCAATTAACTCCAGACTGGTCAGGGGTGTTTCACCGTAGACATAAATGTTCTCTGCCTTGATACGGCGCTGGTAACGACGACTGACCGCGTACGGACTATCCAGCAGATAACTGAGCTTCAACCATAACCATGGAAAAACAAACCGTGGGTTTCTGCCATAGCGCTTCAGCTCCCTGAAACTCTGTCGCCACTGATAACGCCATTGTCGGAAAGCCAGTATTAACAACTCCCTGTTAAATGCCATGCCTTTGCCTCTGACCGAAAGTGATTTCGAAAGTGCCCTGCCCTTATATTAATACCAGCCATTGCCCGGAACGCAAAATACCCGATGCCGCCAGTCAGATTGATAAATCGGTCAAAAACCATCCCATCACCTTTCCGCCGATCTCAGAATGTACTATGTTTGGGCTGAAGAAAGGGAGTTATGACCATGAGCCAAAATACTTCAGCGCCTGTCGCCGATAAAAAGCACATTGCCAGTTCCGCCCAACAATCCAAACGGCTGTACCCCGAAGACCAGCAGCGGGTTGATCAGTATTTAAAAGAAGGGGTTAATGAGGTCGAGCGCTCGCCATTCAAGCCTCTGCGCCTGATGGCCTGGCTAACCATTGTTATTGTTGTGCTTGGTGTTTTAAGCCGGATCATCGGCTACCTGGTTTTACCTGACTGAGAGGATGACCTGCAACCAGAACGCAGGCAAAAAAATAGCCATGAACAATAAGTTCGGCTCTCCGGTGAAACAATAACAGCCCCTATAACAGCCATACATAATTAATAGAAAAAACTGGAATCAATGTGAAGAACAAACTCCATAGAATCGTGATCGTTGGTGGTGGAGCCGGGGGACTTGAACTGGCCACCGGCCTGGGCAGGAAACTCGGCAAAAAACAGCGCGCTGAAATCATCCTGATTGATGCCAATAATACCCATTTCTGGAAACCGCTCCTGCACGAAGTGGCCGCTGGCTCCCTTAATGCCTTCGAAGATGAATTAAGCTATCTGGCACAGGCCAAATGGAACCACTTCAAATTTATTCCCGGCAAGATGGCCAGCCTGAATCGCGCTGAAAAGTCCATCGGACTCAGCCCTGTTAAGGATGCCAATGGTCACGAGGTGGTGCCTGCCCGCACCCTGGCCTACGATCAGCTGGTTATTGCCGTCGGCAGTACCGCCAACGACTTCAATACACCCGGTGCCAGGGAGCACTGCCTGTTCCTGGATAACCGTCAACAGGCAGAGAAAATCCACACCACCCTGATAAACCACTACCTTCACGCCCAGGCAAGCAATAACGAAAGCACCAGGCTTCGCATTGCCATTATTGGCGCCGGTGCCACTGGCGTGGAGCTGGCCGCAGAACTCCATTTTGCCGCCATTGAACTGGCCCACTATGGACTGGATGCCATCAAGCCGGAGGATCTGGAAGTAACCATCATCGAGGGAGGCGAAAGAATACTGCCTGCACTGCCGGTTCGAATCAGCAACAGTGTTCAAAAGCAGTTAAGCAAAATGGGGATTCGGGTAATGACCCGACAGATGGTGAGCGAAATCAAGGCTGACGGGGTAACCACCCGTGATGGTGAGTTTATTGAATCTGACCTGAGAATCTGGGCAGCGGGGATCAAAGCACCTGAGTTTCTGTCCGATATAGATGGACTGGAAACCAACCGGATCAATCAACTGGTTGTCCGTTCAACCTTACAAACGACGCTGGACGATCAAATCTACGCTATGGGCGACTGTGCAAGCTGCACCCTGATCGATAGTAAAAATGAACATATTACCATCCCTCCCCGGGCACAGGCGGCCCATCAACAGGCATCCCTGCTGGCCAAAAGCCTGATAGCCCAGGCCAATGGCTCCACAGCGCTGGAATTCAATTACCAGGATTACGGCTCCCTGATCTCCCTGAGCCGTTTCAGTGCCGTGGGCAATCTGATGGGTGCCATTACCGGCGATATGATGATTGAGGGAACACTGGCCAAATGGTTTTACATCAGCCTGTACCGGATGCACCAGATGACACTCTTTGGCAAACTGAGAACCGGAACATTGATTCTGAAGGACCTGATCAGCAGGACAACCCGACCACAGCTTAAACTTCACTAACAAAAAAGCCGCTGGCAAAAAGTTCACCAACGGCTATAAAAACTGGAAAATGGTGGGTCGTGTAGGATTCGAACCTACGACCAATTGGTTAAAAGCCAACTGCTCTACCGACTGAGCTAACGACCCATTTCTGCACCAGCCACAGGCTGATAGACAGAACGCTCCTTGTTCACAACCGACTGCGAACCAGAGAGGCGACGATATTACCCATCCCCATAGAGCTTGTAAAGCCCGAGGACGAAAGTATCACTCAGTAATTCCCGCAACCCGTCCCATAATAAAGTGATCTGCCATAATTGTGGAGCAGTCCACTGCACGGTAGAAATCCTGAAATCATCCAGCGTTCTTTAACTCGCCATCAACCAGCGTCACCACATCATCAGCCTTTAAACCAACGGCACCTCGTACGACCACCCGATCACCGGGATACACATCCCCACGTATCGTTACATACAGCTCACTGCCAGACAGCACTTCAATAGCCACAGGCTGCGCTTGATAAACCTCGCTTTCCCGGATGACCTTAACAACCTTATGCCCACCACCGTCCATGACCACGGCATCCCTGGGAACCCTCAATGCTTTCAGCGGTTTTTTCAGTGGTATGGCAACCTTCACCGGAGCACCGGGAGCCCAGTTAACGTCAATCGGGCTGAGACGCACCTCCATTAACCTGGACTTTGAATCTGCCGCCCCCGCCCGGTTAATCAACTGTGACTGGTAAGTTTTTTCACCGTCGCGGATCTCCAGCAAGTTTTGCTCATCCAGATAGCCTGAAAGCTCAATGGGCACCTGAACCTTCACCTCAATCTGTCCGGTATTAATCAGTTGGACAAGGGGGTCACCAATAGAGACATATTCACCAGCAGCCGACATTCGATCATTAATCACTCCGGCGAACGGTGCTCGTATCTTGGTTCTTTGCAACTGATCAAGCGCCTTCTTATGATTCACAGTAGCCAGCTGCCAATCCAGTTTGGCAATCCGATAATCATGTTCCGCTGTATCCAACACACTTTTTGAAATACTTTTCTTCTTATGCAATGCCTGAAGACGATCAAGCTCTTTATTCAAATACTCAAACTTCTCACGGGCCCTGAGCATTGCCAGCTCTTGACTGTCCACTTCCAGTGTTAGCGCTGCATCATCCACTCTGGCCAGCAGATCACCTGCTTGCAATGGTTGTCCAAAATCCGCCAGCCAGACAATACGACCACTCACTTCTGCACTGATCCTGGCACTCTCCCGGCTGATTACAGAGCCGTTCAACCAATGAACAGGGGCTGAATAATGAGTTTCCA
Source organism: Endozoicomonas sp. ALB115 (assembly GCF_049310245.1). NCBI lineage: Bacteria > Pseudomonadati > Pseudomonadota > Gammaproteobacteria > Oceanospirillales > Endozoicomonadaceae > Endozoicomonas > Endozoicomonas sp. ALB115. Next base: position 14,341 of record NZ_JBLYZG010000040.1, read on the forward strand.
CCACAGCCGTGGTCACGGCGGTAGAACCGAAGCTAACGGGAGCAACCAGCACCAGCAGGATCAACATACCGTTCAGACGTAATCGTTTCATGCGCTTGACTCCATTTTGGTATCAGCCACCTCTTTTTCCCCGACCCGTAACAGGCTCGGAAGCAGCACTAATGTAAAGACTGTACTGATGGTCATGCCGCCAATAATCACGGCTGCCAACCCACGATATATTTCACTGCCCGTTGCAGGACTTAATAACAGCGGCAACATGCCAAAGATACTGGTCAATGTGGTCATAAATATCGGGCGCATCCGGCTAACCAGTGCCTGCTGGACCGCCTGTTTTCTGTTCATTCCTGAACGTTCACCACTTCGAGCCTGATGAACCAATAGAATGGCATTATTCACCACCAGCCCCAGCAAAATAATAAAGCCGACCATGGTCAAAAGATCCATGGGCTGAGCGGTAATACCATTCAATAAAACCATCGCCAGCAAACCACCCACCGTGGCCAGTGGCAGCGTCAGGATGACCAGCAGCGTGTCTCTGAAGGACCTGAATAACCCCCAAAGCAGGATCATTAAAATCAACAGTGCAAAGATAAAAATATTCAGTAAGTTGTTAATCGCTTGCTTGAGGCTATCAGCATTACCGGAAATTTTTATCTGGCCACCGTCTTTAATCCCGTCTTTAATCAATTGAGACGCTTTCGGGACAATGGTCTGCTCGACAAAATCCAGTGTGTCTTCCAGGGTCATATCATCGGTTGGTGAAATTGACAGGGTCAGCGTCCGTCGCTGATCAACCCTGCGAATACTTTCCGGCCCCAGTCTGGGCTCGACCGACAACAGCTCACCAAGAGGAACAACAAACCCGGCAGGGGTCATCAACGGTGTCATTTCCAACACCTGGGGGGAGCGGATTTCATTGCTGCGCATAATAATGTCCAGGCTCTCCTGGCCATCAAAATATTCTCCCAGATGAATGCCTTCTCCCAGACTCTGTATGATCACTGGCAGACTGCCCCGGTACCAACCCACTTCAGAAAGGCGACGATCATCCGGCAAAAGCCTTAGTTCCGGTGCAGTAAAATCCAGCCCGGGAAAAGGCCGTACATCAGCACCGGGCAACTCCTCCTGTATTAGCCCAATCACCCGCTTTGCTACGGTATAAAGCCCGGGAAGGTTATCTGACTGAAGATCAAGATTGACGCCATTACCACTGCCATAATTGCCAAACAAGTTGCCCTGGCGGGCAAAAGCCGTTGCATCGGGAATATCGTTGACAATGTCCTGTCTGACCAACCTTTCCAGCACTTTCACCTGGCTCTGGTCTTTCGCTCGAATCCCCATGGTTGCGCCACCGGGCCACAGAATAAAGTAATAATTTTTCAATGCTGGCTCAGCAGTACCTTCCATATACGGTTTAAGCCGTTCAATCAGGAGTGGAACCACCTCTTCCTTAACCGATGAGACACTGGTTCCCGGAGAAAAATTAAACCAGACGTCAACAGCATCCCGTTTAACTTCCGGCAGATAATCCATTCGGGGCATAGCAACACGGGTTAATACGATTGGCAGCCCCATCAGAACAACAATAATCAGCCAGCGGCGACGGCTGGTTGAGGTCAGGCGAACAATCCAGTCACTTATTCCCTGCCAGATATGGCGGTAGTGGTCTTTAAATTCCTGTTGTGGTAACCACCGTGCGGCAGCGGTGGGCAGCACCGTCATGGCAATCAACAATGAAACAGCCACCGAAACCGCAATAGTCAGGGCAAGGTCAGCAAACAGCTGCCCCTCCACATCATTCAGAAGCATAACGGGAAGAAAGATGGCGATCGTCGTCAGCGTTGATGCCAGCAGTGCGCCCCATACCCTGGACGACGCCACTTCCACCGCTTTAACTGGTTCGATATTACTGTTCTCCCTCTGTCGTACGATGCTTTCCAGCATCACAATGGCGGCATCCAGTACCATGCCAACAGAAAATGCCAGCCCGGCCAGAGAAATAACATTTAAGGTACGGCCAGTGAAAAACAGAATACCCAACGTAATCATCAGGCACACAGGGATCGACATGGCAATAATCAACGTTGCCCGCCAGCGCCGCAAAAAACACCAGAGAACGGCGATGGCCAGCAAAATCCCAAAGAGCAGGTTGGTACTGACCATATCCAGGGCGCGCTGAATAAATACCGAAGCATCAAAGGACTGAACCATCTTCACCCCTTCAGGCTCCAACACATCGTCATTCAGTTTTTTAACTGCTGACTTGATGCCCAGTAATGCATCCAGGGCATTGGCACCAGACTCTTTGAAAATCTGCATGCCAATGGCCGGGTTGCCATTCTGAATGCGCAGCGTTCGCTCCTTACCCCGGCTTATTGAAATATCTGCCAGATCACGAAGGTACACTGGCAAACCGTCACGCCAGGACACCACCATGTCACCCAGCTGGTCAATCTCATATTTACCCGCCAGCCGTAGTTTATACTCACGACGCCCGATATTCAGGGTACCGCCGGAGACATCAAAACCGGTGGCTACACGAGCTGCCAGTTCAGGAATAGTGACCCCAAGCTCTGCGGCACGCCATGGGTCAAAAACAATATCCAGCTGCTGTTCCCCTTCGCCACGGACAGCGACACCAGCAACACCGGGAATACTTTCCAGCACCGGTTTCACCCGGGAATCAATCAGCCCCTGATAGCTTTTAATGGAACGATCATTGCCCGGTAACTGCTGAAGAAAAAACCAGGTCAGGCTGTCATTGGAGCCATTATTATTGACAAACGGTCCACGGATATTGTCTGGCAGGCCAGAAACCCGATTCAGGCGATTGATCACCTCAAGCAAGGTTTCCTGCATGTCCGTGCCCAGGGCAAATTCCATATCAATTTCAACACGTCCACTGCCGGAATCACTTTCCATCATCTTCAACCCTGGCAGACCTTTAAGCGCCTGTTCCAGTGGATCTGTGACTTCTGATTCTATCTCCTCCGGTGCCGCTGCCCTCCAGAACACCTCTACCGATAAGTGAGGACGGTCAATATCAGGAAACAACTGAATGGGCAGCTGACTTATACTCAACAGGCCAAACAGGAAAGTGAGCGCAACCGCAATAGCAATCACGGCCGGGTTGTGGATGGAGAAGCGGGTCAGGTTCATATTACTTTAGTTCTTGTTTTCATCTCAAAAAATCTACATATAAAGGTGATAGTTTTTCTGCTGTCTCCCCACATTGAGATCAACCAGCTACACGTTCAGTTCCTTCATTCGATTAACAATTCTCTAACCAGACGAGTCTCAACTAACTGCCCCGCCTCCATCTCCACACGATATGCTGCAGCACCCGGCCTTGAAGACACTACTCGACTCAATTCCCCATTGATGTAATGAAGACCAACCCCATCATCTGCTGCAATACCCGGGGAAAGGCGACCGTGTTTAATCAATTCCTGATAGGCAGGCCTTCTGTTTTTTTCACCATCATAGTGTGGACAATGGCTTCCTGGTAAAAAGCCCAGGCATGGGTATGGCTGCAAATCACCGCCAAAGGAATCAGTAACCCCTGTTTCAAACCAGCAGATTGAACCGGCACTTAACCCACACAGCACGGTTCCACTGTTCAATGCTTTTTTCAGCGCCTGATCAACACCATGAAGCTGCCAGATAGCCAGCATATTGACCGTGTTTCCGCCGCCAACATAAATCACATCCTGTGAGCAAAGAAAAGCCTCAATATCCCGGCCATCTCTTCGGAACAGCTCAAGATGACAAGGTTGACACTCCCGTTGAGCAAAACGCTGATAAAAACGAGTAATATAACTCTCACTGTCACCGGATGCTGTGCCTAGAAAACAAATCCTCGGATTATTTCCACCTTGCCGAAGGATATAATCATCCAGTACCGGTGAAGACTCCATGGAAAATCCACCGCCACCAAGAGCGATAATCTGCTGACTACTCATAAATTCACTGTCTTTTATTAATTCTTGTATTTCAGGGTAAGCATCTGATTTTGACCAATCCCGTTGGTGGCAACTTTTTATTATAATCGGGCACTTCCAGCCTCCTCAGGCTGAAAGTGCCCGATAACGTATCTGCCACTGGTTCCCTAACCTGCTCTTTGATTTCTGGCAAAAGTCATACAAGCTCAATTACCGTTTGTTAATCCTGCCCATATGGTAAACACCAACATACTCACCGTTTCGAAAAGCATAATCCGGTGACTCGCCTTCTATCTGAAAACCAAATTTTTTATAGAGCTTAATTGCAGGTTCATTATCCACAAACACCGTCAACTCCATTCTTCGCAGGTTCAGCCAGTTATCTGCCAGATCCACCATGGCTGCCATCAAGGCACTGCCAACCCCCTGCCCCTGGCTGTCATCATGAACGGCCATTCCGAGATAACCTACGTGGCGTCGTCGCGGATTGGGTGGGTTATCCAGAAACAGATAACCAACCACTTTCGAATCTATTTCTGCCACGTATTGATGGACACTTTCCCGATTGCTCTTCTCCAGGCGGTTTTCCCAGAACTGCAGAGATGGTCGTGGGAGCTGCAGTGTACCCGAATAAGCCCGCTCTCCCTCGTAGAGTTTTCTGAGATGATCCGCATCGTTCATTTCTACGGATCTGATAATAATTTCAGCCATTGAGCAAACTCCTTTTTAAATGGCCTCCTGTACCTGACAGGAGGCGAAAGCACGACTGATATTACCAGATCTTTACCCGGTCTTCTGGTTTACGGTACATACCATCACCTTCTTCCACCTCAAAGGCTTTATAGAATTCATCAATAACGTTATCAACCAACACTGACATTCTGGCTTTTGCTTCCGGTGGAAAGTACGTTTTCACGTACTTCTTACCCAACAGTTTGCCAAGTACATCATCCGCTGCGTCAACACCCCGCTTCCAGTGTGGTACAGGCTCTTCAATACCTCTTAACGTTCTGCCGTAAAAATCAAAACGTACCTGGGCAAAGGGTTCACTTAAAGACGACGCATAACTGTTTAACGTATGGAATGTCAGGTAGTTTTCCATGTCGAGATATCAGTACCGCTGATAATGGACGACAGTTTTTCAAAGTAGCCCGGCTGACGTACAATCACTTGGTCAATATCAACACCGGCCTGCCGGAGATACCGGGAAAAATCAAAATCCCCCATTAATTGATTGGCATCAGCTACTGTCATTTTGTTGTAGGCTTTTATCGGATCACGTCGCTCCACGCGAGACCACTGAACTTCAGCCAGCCTTGTTTCCAGCGCCATAATCCCCGTTGCCACTTGTTCCGGCTCTGGTTGACCCGCCAAGACCAAAAGCTCGGTCATGTAATCCTGGTATTGTTGCCGGATAGCCTTATATCGCTCCCCCTCTTCCAGGTACAGGTAGTAGTCCCGATCAGGAAGCCCCAACCCGGATTGGCTCACATAGATTGCATTCAGTTCAGATTGTCGTGCATCATAAAGTTTGCTGAAGGCACCATAGCGTGATTTGTCTTCCGGTATCTCTGTTTTATCAAGCCATTGACCATTCATAACGATAGAAATCATCCTGCGGACGCACGGATGAATCCATATTGTCGTACTCAATACCAGAAATCTCAGGGGCCTGAGCTACTTCCTCGTGCTTCTCAAGAGAATGATGGGAGCTAACTGCACAGCCTGTTATTAACACGGTACCGACAATAGCAACTGTCAGGAGTTTCAACTTCATAGGCTTAACTCTTCGTTTCCCGATCTATATGGTTTAAACAATCAGTGTATAATTTCGGTTTATTTTAAACGACGATATTTGTCTGTTTGCAAACATACGGTTGCAAAAGGCCTGGCAGACGTTAGCTGACCAGCGACAACCTGTCAGACTCCTGCACTACAACATCCTGCTGTGCCTTAAACATATCCCGATACAACCCCGGCTCTTTCAGCAGTGACTGATGAGTTCCACGCTGAACTATTTTGCCTCGCTCCATCACCAGAATCAGATCTGCGTCTTCAATAGTGTTCAATCGGTGGGCAATCGCTAACGTCGTTCTGCCCTGCCTCAGAGTAAACAACGACTGTTTGATCGCCAGCTCGGTTTCACTATCGATATTGGCAGTGGCTTCATCCATGATCAGTATCGCAGGGTCCTGGGCCAGGGTTCTGGCAAACGACAACAACTGTTTCTCACCACTTGACAGTGACTGCCCACGTTCACCCATTTTCTCTTCATAGCCATCATGAAGCTGTTCTATAAAGCCAGATGCCTGAACCCGGTTAGCCGCTTCTTTTACTCCTTGATCAGAGATGTCAGCCTTTCCCAGGTGGATGTTCTCAGCAATACTGCCCTGAAAAACAAAAGGCTCCTGAAACACCAGCCCAAGGCTGTCTCTCAAGGTCTGTTCGGAAAATAAAGCCAGGGGCTGGTCATCTATCAGCACTGAACCTTTCTGGTATTCATAAAACCGCATTAACAGGTTAACAATGGAACTTTTCCCACTGCCGGTATGGCCAACCAGTGCGACAAATTGCCCGGGCTCAACGGTAAAACTGATACCATCCAATGCCTTGTTAACCCCATCATAAGACAGCTCAACATCACGAAACGCTATACGACCACGCTGAATAACCACACCATTCTTACGCTCCGGTCTATCCTCAACCGGTTCATCCATCAACTGGAAAACCCGCTCAGCAGAAACTACTGACTGCCGCCAAACCTGCATCTGCATGGTGATATGGGTCAATGGCTCAAACATACGATCAAGATAGTTTATAAACGCATAAAGCAACCCGATCTCTACCGGCCCGCTCAATGCCTGACCAGTAAAGCCACCGACCATTAATGCAAGCGCCAACATGGCAGCAAAATGGACCATTGGCCTCAAGAGCACGCCATTAATGATCACCAGACGATTCTGAATCCGCTGATACTCTTGACACGTATCTTCAAACTGCTGACTGACCCGCTTCTGCTGACGCAATACCTGAATAACCGACATCCCCTGTATGGATTCATTAATCCGGGTGTTGATATCACTGAGCACAGCGCGGGATGCATGAAACACCGGATGGCTGTATTTCTGATAAAGATAAATACAGCCAACAATAATGGGCAGAATGCCCAGACAGAACAGTGCCAACCGAACATCCAGCAAAAACATGGCAATGATGACGCCAATAATGGTGACAACACCTTTGATGGTATCAGGCAGTGCCTGAACGAACAGGTCCCGAACAGTTTCTGTATCGTTAGTCACCCTTGACACCAGCTTGCCCACCGGCTCCCGGTCAAAAAAAGCCATCGGTAACCGGAACAGGTGATTAAACACTTGACGACGAATATCGTGTACTACCGACAGCGCCACCTTTTGAAACAGCATGGCTTCAAACCAGCTCATCACAGCGGCCATCAGGTACATTGCCATAAAACCAACCGCTAGCAGGATCAGGGCATTCTGATCCCAGTCACGGGGAACCACATGGTCATCAATAAACGTTTTCATTAATACCGGCGCATAGAGCGTGGCACCGGTACCCAGTAACATAAGCAACAGACTGAGCACCAGCTGCCGCCGGTAGGGTCTTCCATAATTCAACAGCCGTATAAACTGCTGCTTATTGTTCTTATTCCTTTCCAACACGTTTCCACCCAGTTCCCAAGGCCCGGAAGACAGAGTTAAGTAGCTAACCATATGGCCAGCTACTTAGTCACCCTGATGTTTTTATTTCCAGAGACTGACGTTTAAATATTCTGGCGTACCAGCCATTCCCGGTGATCAGCTCCCTGTGTGCCCCTGATTCGCTGACTCTGCCTTGATCAAGCACCACAATCTGATCCGCCTTGTTCAAGTTAGTCAGTCGTTGGGTAATCAGAACAATGGTTTTCTGTTGACCTGAGGTTATCAAGTTGTCGAGAATTCTCGCCTCAGTCTGCATGTCCAGAGAGCAAAAAGCATCATCAAACAACAGAACATCCGCATCCAGCAGTAATGCCCGGGCAATGGTCAGCCTTTGCTTCTGGCCACCGGACAGGTTGACTCCTTTCTCACCAAGCATGGTTTCATAACCATCTTTAAACTGGACGATGTCGTCATGGACACAGGCCAGCCTGGCAACCCGTTCAATCTCTGCACGGCTGGCCAACGGTTTTCCAAAAGCAATGTTTTGTGCAATGGTCGCAGAAAACAAAAACGGCTCCTGAGCCACCAGGGCGAAGCGGCTTCTGAGCTGATCCAGCGAGAACTGTTGATGATCAACACCATTTAACTGAACACTCACGGCAGCATCGTCGTACTGTCGTAACAGCAGCCTCAGCAAGGTGGACTTCCCACTGCCAGTTCTGCCACAAATACCGACAAACTGCCCTTTCTTCAGTTTCAGCGACAACCGCCCCAAAGCCGCCTTATCGGCACCCGGGTAGGTGAAGTTTTTAATGTCAAAGTGGATATCACCATCCAGGCTTTTAACTGTCTCGAATTCACTATCAAACACACCGGGCTTTTCACCCATCAATGACTGAAGGCGGTTGAGCGAGGCATTCCCCCTTTCCACAATATTGAACAGCCAGCCAAAGGCAAACATTGGCCAGACCAGTAACCCCAGATAGATGGTAAATGTCGTCAGTTCACCGAGCGTCATCAGGCCGCTGTCAATGCGCCATGCACCGAAACCCAGACTTCCCAGGATAGAAACACCCACACAAATGGAAATCGTCGGATCAAACATCGCATCAATCCGGGCCACTTGCATATTGGCAGCGACGGTAGTTTCTGATTGAGCTGCGAACTTCTGCATCTGTGAACGGTTCAAATCATGGGCCCTGATCGCCCGCACTCCGGAAACCGCTTCCTGAACCCGGTTATTGAGATCGGAAAACGCCTCCTGGGCCAGCTTGAATCGGGAATGCAGTAAGCCCGCATATTTGAACATCAGCCAGGCCATGACCGGGAAAGGCAGCAGCGCTGCCACGGTCATCTCCCAACCGCACACCAGAATCATGGCAATAATCACCGCAGAACCGGCAATCATGGAGTCCACCAGAGTAAGCACGCCCTCCGCCGCTGTCATTTCAATGGCTCTTACGTCATTGGTCCCGTGAGCCATCAAATCACCGGTATTGTGTCGCTGATAGAACTCCGGCGACATCCGGGTAAGGTGATGAAATAAACGCAGACGCATGACTCTGCCCAGCTCAATCGCTCCACCAAACAGCATAATCCGCCAGCCATTTCGCAGGGCGTATATGGCAAGACCGATAAAGGCAATAAGCAGCGATGACTGCATAACACTGGCAAAAGTAACGCTGCCCTGCTGCACCTCATCGACGAGATCACCAATAATCCAGGGCGGCAACAAATCTGCCAGCGACACCAGAATCAGAAAAAGTACACAACAGCTGTAACGCAGCCACTGTTGCTTAAAGAACCATCCCAGGTTCCAGAAAATAGACATATATCCCCCAATGCCTTTTAAAATTCTGCCGATAACAGGCTAAGAAATGAATACGTCAGGGTCATGTATTCACCAACCAGTCAAAACCGATGGGAACAGCAATACTGTTCGAGACAAGACAGCTGACAACAACACTTGGTTTGATTGAAAGAAAACAGCGTTAATAAGATGTGCAGCTATCCTAAGTAGTTGGCCAAATGGAATCGTATTTTCTGGCTAAGTGGGCAGTTACTATGCAAGGCACAACGTAGGGAGCATAGCCGTAGCTATGTGACCGTAGTTGTAACGCCGCAGAGTGACTGCCCACTTAGTCAGAAAATACGATTTCATTTGGTTAACTACTTATGGCAGGGGGTTCAGCAGACCACCCATACTGTCCACAGCGACAAGTCCATGGATGCACACAATGGCAAACGTCGTCATAGTGAGTTTCTGGGCGGTATTAATCATGGAATACTCCTTGACCTTTTTTATTATCAGCTTTTGGCCGTTTATTTGATTCCCTGTCGCAAAGGTTGAGGCATCAGGAATAAGTATTATTCCTGATGCCTATTTTGCTTTCAACCTGTCTCAGGCAATGTTGTCCAGTAATTCCTCAAAACGGACCACCTGTTTTTCTACAATGTCGAGGCTCGCATGCCAGAACTCCGGTTGACGGATATCCTGATCAAAATGTTTCTTTATCAAGTCCTCTGAGGTCATACGGCCTGTGTCCATCAATACGGCCCGATAAACATCGCTGAATTGATCACCATATTGGTCTTTCTTGGCATAAATACCGAGGCTAAATAAATAACCAAACAAGTATGGATAGTTGTAGAAGCTCATTCCCGATATTGAGAAGTGCATTTTTGCAGCCCAAAACATAGAGTCACAGCCTGACACACTGTTTTGATACCATTTACCCCAACTCTCACTCATCATTGCTGACAATTCACTGGCTGGCACATAGCCCTGCATTCTTGACTCCACCAGTTTTGACTCAAAATCAAACCGGGCTGGAATATTGATCAGAAACGAACCGGCACTTTTTGCATCTTCCCACGACGTTGCCAGTTTTTCCTGATCATTACTCGCCTCTCTGGCCAAAGCATCACGCACAAGCGTTTCAGCAAAGATACTTGCCGTCTCGGCCAGGGTTGATGGATAGATCGTTTCTACAAACGACAAATCTCTCATAACCCAGTTATGCCAGGCATGGCCAAGTTCATGGGCCAGAGTAATAACGTTGGTAATGGCCCCATCCCAGGTCATAAATACTCGAGGTTCCCTGGCGCCGGGAAACTTTGAACAATACGCACCATTGGCCCTGTTATTGGAAGGTCTGGCATCAATCCACCCCTTCTGATACATCATTTTGGCAAAATCACCCATTTCCGGGTCAAATTGGCTGAAGGCATCTGAAATAAGATCAATGGAATCTGAGAAAGCGTGATAACTCCCGGACAGATCATGATTTAATTTGGGACATGGCGCTAAAATATCCTGTGGCTCCAGTTGACCAATACCCAGCCCTTTTGCCATTCCCTTCAAAGCACGATGACCAATGCTCATCCGGGATTCCGTGGTATCCATCAAGGCACTTAACGTTGATCTTTCAATCTTTTGGCGATGACAACTCACATCCAGATAATGAACTGGCTCAATGTTTGACCGCAGTTGATTCTCTTCATTCCGCCAGCCATTGACCGCATTGAGAATCGCGGCAGCTGTTTCCTCACGGCTACGCCAGGCGTTCTGGATACCCTCCCATGCCTGTTTACGTTTTACCGGGTCATGTTGCAATGTCAGGTTAAATGCACCGGCAAGGCCCATTTCCTGGTCGCCGACCTGACATCGCAATGAACCTCTCAGGTCATTATAAAGACGCCACCAGCTATGCAGGCCGTCCACTGACAGGGCTGAGATCGCCACTTCCTCATCGGTAGACAACAAATGCGCGTTACGTTTTCTTTCATGCTGAAAATAAAACTGATAGCTCGCTGCAGCGCGATCAGCAAACACTTGCTGCAATACTTCATCTGACGCTTTTAGCAAATACTGTTTAAAGGGTTTAAATGCCTGGTCAATCCTGGCGCTCAGTGTGTTGGTTCTGGCATCCAGCCTGGATGCATCTTCATTTTTAGCATCGACACTATTGGCTGAACTGGCGAAGGTGGAAGCGGTCCAACACAGAATACTGGCTTTTTCATCAAGCTTAATAGCCTCAACCAGTATTTTAACCACCGTATTTTCATTGCCGGTATCGAGTGCTAAAGCTTTGTCGCTCAATGCATCGCATATTTCGGTGATAGTTTTAAGGTCTTGTTTGAGAGCCGGATCGTTAAAATCCTGATAAATGTGAGTGTTATCCCATACCGGGATTGAGTTATCCATTTTGATATTCATGATTTCCTTCACATAAAAAATCCCTCCCTCCCCGTGGATTTAACCACGATGGCAGTTAGGGAGGGAGGAATTTATTTGCCTGTCACTGGTTATTCAAGTCCTGTTGCAAAAAGCCAATCCAGGAGTTGGCCTGCCCTCTACTGCTCTGAATAGACGCCGCTTTCTCCATATAACCCAGTGATTTTCGACTATCTCCCAGCTGATAATGCGCCATTCCTGTCAGAAAAAGCATCTCTCCCTGCTGCTTCTCGGTAATCCCGCCAAAAGGATTGGCAACCAGCGTCAGTAACTCCTGATAACGCTCGGATCGAGCCAACATTCTGGCCAATTTAACCTGCAGATCAGGATCTTGCTCAAGTTCCAGCGCTCGATTAAAAGCATCAATAGCCTTGCTATTCTCCCGGGCATGGGACCAGAAATTGGCAAGTTTCTTGAGGTTTTCAAAATTACTGTCAACCAGCCCTGCTTCCATTCCCTGTGAATAAACAACACCAGCCTGATAAGGCACTTGTTGATAAGTCAGGAAGTTTGCCAGCTGTGTGTAGTCACTTTCTTTATCAAACAGGCCATTGCGATAGGCAGCACGCAGTGCGGCCAATGCCGCTGCATCCCGCTTGATGGACATATTCATGCCTGAAAGCTGCAGCCAGTACTGTTTTTTCTGCGGGGCCAGAGTGACCAGTATTTCCAGAACATCGATGGCTTTGGGAATGTCTTTCAACTCATAATGGGCGGCCAGCAACAGGGTATACCAGGACTCCGGAGGTGCTTCCGACGCTGCAATTGCCTTCTTCGCCGGATCTACCACATTTTTCCATTCCTGCATTCTGGAATAGCCGTTGGCCAGCATAATCCAGGCACTGGCCGGTATCGCAACTTTCTCATCCAGATTAGCCATCCAGACTTTCAGCTGCTCTATCCCTTCCCGGTACTGACCTTTCATCATCAACAGCTGTGCAAGGTTATAGCGAACTTGCTGAGCTGCGGGTAAATGCAGTGCATCATCAGCCAGGGCTGATCGAAAATAGCCGATGGCTTTGTCGTATTGCTCCTGGTTGGCAAATACGACGCCCAGCATCTGGTTAACCGCCGCCTTATCGAATTTGCTGTTTTTTACTTTGCCAAGCACATGCTCAAGGCTTTGACGAGCCGAGGCATAATCATCTTCAGCCATTTGTTCCTGGGCTTTGAGAATGTACTTATAGGTAATCTGCCGCAGCTCTGGCGCTTTTTTGGGAGCGGCCATGGCCAGCGGAGCACTTATGCCCGCCAGCAGCACAGAAACCATAGCCGTCTTTTTTAGACTTAACCTTATACTGTCCATGGTTTACTCCACTCGTTATTCCAAGACGAACTCATATTCCTGCTGCTGTGTACGTGCCACCGCAACACCGTCTTCCATTGCCGGTTTAAATTTCCATTTCAGAGCAGCCTTTTTAATCGCCTTGCCGAATCCTTTACCACGGGGCTTTTCTTTGACAATTTTTACGTCCGATACCCGGCCATCGGCATTAACCGTGTACTGAAAGACCACTGAACCGCCCACACCACTTTGCAGTGCTTTACGGGGATACATGGGGCTGAACTTATTCAGAGGAACCGGACCACCACCAGCAGAAACACCACCTGAGGCATACAGGCCAGCACCGTCGCCTACGGCCAGGTCCAGATCCACATCCACCTGGGGCACTTCCATCTTCACCTGCTCGATCACCGGCTTATCCACCTGCTGGGAGATTTTCATCTCTGGCGGTGGCGGTGGCCGTTTAGGCTGGGGCTTTGGGATTTCCCGCTTTTTCTCTTTGATGGTTTCCGGACGCTGCAAGCGAATAAACTCGCTGATCCGGTTATCATCGGCCTCGACCAGTTCATGGCGGTTGTTGTTGACCAGGGCATTCATCACCGCAAACAACCCCAGTGCCACCACAAAACCGAGACCGAGTGCTGCTAAATAACGCATACGCACCTCTCACTACACCGATCCAACAGCTTTATGGTTCCCGTGCAGACACGGAGATGCTGTAAACACCCGCCAGTCTCACCTGGTCCATGACTTCTACGACAATGCCAGATTCGGATTTCTTATCCGCCTGGATTACCACCGCACCTTCCGGGTTTTCTGCCTTCAGGCGTTCAACGTTGGCACGAACCGCACCCACTTCTACCCGGCGTTTGTCAATCCACACCGCACCGGTGTCGCTCACGGCGATCATGATATTGCCTTTTTTCACCACCTGGGCGGAATTGGCCGTAGGCCGGTTAACATCAATACCGGCTTCTTTAATAAACGACGTTGTTACAATGAAAAAGATGAGCATGATAAACACGATGTCCAGCATCGGTGTCATATCAATCCCCGCATCTTCCTGTGCGCCGTTGCTATAGCGTCTTCTCATTATTCTTTCCTCTCACCCGTTGCACTGCTGGGGCAGTGCAATGGCAATTCAATCAATGCTGCATGGAATCGGCGACTTTATGGCTCACCCGGTCGGCACGCTTCTCAAGCAGTGCGCTGAAATAAAGACCGGACAGTGCGGCCACCATTCCTGCCATGGTAGGAATCGTGGCCTTGGAAATACCCGAGGCCATGGCCCTTGGGCTGCCGGTACCGGTGACGGCCAGTACATCAAATACCTGAACCATGCCCACTACTGTTCCCAGCAGTCCTAATAATGGACAAAGGGCGATCAGGGTTTTGATCATGGGCAGCCCCTGCTTTGCACTCAGGGAGACCTCGGAGATCATGGCGGTACGAATATGCCGGGCCTGCCAGGACAACTTGTCCGACCGGTTCTGCCACTTCTCAATGGTTCCCTTAACCAGCTTCGGGCTTTCGAGAAAAAAGAACAGATAACGCTCAATTACCAGCACCCAGAGCATCAGGGTCAGCACAAAGAGCATCATCAGTACATCACCGCCCATGCCTAAAAAGCGGCGAATGGAGTCAATTTCTTCCAGTAACCAGAGCATGGATTACTCCTTACGCCGGTTCAGCAGCGTTGACGGACACCGTAGTACGAGCATTACGTGCGCCAGTATTCAGGTCCTGCTCCTGATGACGGGCAATAAAACCGGCGCTCTGCTCTTCAAGTACCTGAATCAGACGACGACTCTTGCTATTCACCAGGCTGTGGGTAAACAGGGTCGGAATGGCGACAACCAGGCCCAGCATGGTGGTTACCAGTGCTTCGGAAATACCGTTTGCCATCAGCTTCGGATCACCCGTACCAAACAGGGTAATGGCCTGGAAGGTAGCGATCATACCAACCACGGTTCCCAGCAGTCCCAACAGTGGTGCTACTGAAGCGATCAGTTTGATACCACCCACACCGCGTTCAATAGAAGGCGCTGCACGCATGATGATTTCATCAAGTTTCAACTCGAGGGTTTCAAGGTCGGCATCACGGTTATCCTGATAAGCCTGCATGATGTCACCCAGAGGATTACCTTTGATGACCTGATCGGTTTTCTGCTGTTTGCGAACACCCTGACCAATTCGCGTCAGGTTAATAAAGCAGGCAACAGCCAGCAGCAGACCAAAGGCACCCAGACCAAGGATGACATAGCCGACAACTCCACCCTGATCGATTCGCTCCCCAATACTTGGGCTTTGCACCAGCAGTGAGAGAATCTGGCCACGAGATGGATCTACATAGAACGGTGTATAACCGGTGGCAGAGGCTTCCAGCTCAGAAACGGCAGAGAGAATGCCGGACTGCGGCTGGCGGGACAGCTCCTGGAACTTGCCAACGGCTGGAGAGTAAGTCAGGTATTTACCATCGGCGATGGCATTAAAGCTACCGACACGAATGATGTCTTTCTGAGCCTCATCGCCTTCTCCGTAAACAACCGTGGCCGGCATGTTAACCACACGACCGGATTCCACCATTTCACGGAGTACTTCGTGCCAGAACTGCTCCAGTTTGGCGGTTGTTGGCAGTTTTTTACTTTCGGCCATTTCCGCCATAAAAGTGGTTCTTTCAGGATATTGTGCGGTGATCATGGAGGCTTCAAAGATACCTTTGTTATCACCGGCAAACTGACGCACAACACCGAACAGTTCTTTCAGCTCTCCAGAGCGAATATCCAGCGTATTCTGAGTTTCCTTAAGAACTTTCTCATTGTCGTCTGACTGTTTGAGCAACTGGTCACTCAGGTTTTCCTGGGCCTTAAGCTCCGCTTTAGCTTCTGCCAGCAAACGCTGTTGTGAGTTTTTATCACTTAAGAAGCGTGCTTCACGGGCTTTGTTTTCACGGCTTTCGGTAACGCTGTCTGCCTTGATTTTATTCAAAAGATCCTGCAGCGCAGCAGCACCTTCGCTGGCACCGGCCGAGAATGTCAGGCCAAGCCCCAGGGATACCACCAGTGGTTTTACCACTGCTTTTGTAATAGCGGTAATGTACTTCATTATGCATCCTCCGCAGCGCGTACCGGCAGTTTGATCAGGTTATGAGGTGCCTGTTTGCGGGCAATTTTAAGGCCCTGGTTAACACCGGCACGGTAGTTATCCGGAAGTACTTCCCAACTGCGGGTGTCGCTGTTCCACTGACCGGTTTCTTCGCCGTCCAGAGATTGGTAAAGCAGCGCCAGGCGACCAATACGGAGGAAGTTGTAGGTGCGGGTATCGTCACCTTCACCGAGGCTGGCTTCATAGGCCTCGATGGTACGACCGAAGTCGTTTTCAATCTGATAGGCTTCAAGAATTTTGCGGTATTTTTCCGAGGCAGTGACGTTCGGGCTATCCATGGTTTCCCGGAGACGGGCGACACGGTCAGTGCGTTCTTCCAGCTGGAAGGGCACATCCAGGGCAATAAAGTCTTCCAGACCATCCACCATTTTCAACATCAGTGGTGTGATTTCGATATTGGTCTGATCCAGTGTTTCGATCTGGGCCAGCATGGATTCAATTTCTGCTTGCTGAGCATTGACGACTTTTTGCAGCTGGCGGTTATAAACGGTTAACGCCTCAACCTGACGAATGGTGCTTTTGTACTCTGCCAGCAGCTCCTGGGTCTGGTCAGAAAGGGTATTCACCTTCGCCTGGGAGCGCTGGGATGCTTTATCGGTTTTCTGTTGTGTCGTGAGTGCACTGCTCAAAGGGTCCTGGGCAAATGCGGCTGGAATTACTATTGAAGCGGACAACGCAGTGCTGAGTACCAGCGTGCTGCACAGGCCTTTTACCTTGTGGGTGGTTTTTTTCTTATCCATGGACTGCCATTTCCCATGTGTGTTTTTGTGGTTTATCTGGAGCTGGTTCCCATGCTCTGCGTGGGAATCCATATCGGGTTTGGGTATTGATTCCCACGGGGGGCCGTGGGAACGAGGTCACAACAGGTAGGTGCTAGAAGTTATAAGCAACCTTACCATACACAAACCGCCCCCGATTGTCGTGAACAGTAATGTCATAACCATCACTGTTATAGTTGGAGAATGGAGCTTCCTCATCAGTTAAGTTATCAACACCAAAAGTCAGCTTAGTTTTATCAAAGCCGTCATACACATACTGAATATCAAATGTGTAATGACTATCTATTGAAGTGTCGGTACCACCGACTTTAGAAGGATCTCTTGGCTGCTGATAGGAGCTAGTATAATTTGTAGTAAATGTTACTCCGTGATCTTCTCTATCCCAGGTGGCAAGATACTTACTTTTCAGATGAGGCCCCGAGCCACTAAGAACGCCTGATACGCTCCTGACATCCTCCAGCTCCCCATCGCTATCAGCTCGTTCAAAAGTATGTAAATAGCTTGTTTTGTACTTAAGGCCAAATTCATTGGCACCAAAATCAAAGCTGTAAGCAATCTCGGCATCTACACCTTCTACAACTTGTTTAGCAACATTGAGATATAGGTTATTAATATAATCTATTGTCCCGTCATCCTTACGTTCTACCAGCGCTGGATTATTCGTGTCAACGATATCTTGAGATGACAGCTGATCTATAACGTTCGTATTACGAATCTTGTAGATATCCAACTTCAACTCAAGGTTATCAACAGGCTCATAAACAACGCCAAAATTGAAGCTTTCGGCTTCTTCAGCCTCAAGATCTGCATTACCTGATGAACGCTGTTTGTATTGATTAGCATTACAGAATTCAGGGTTACCAGGATTGGCATCACAGCCTGCCTCATCTATGACACGAACATAGCTTATGCTTTCTCCTAAGTACAATTCTGGCAAAGTAGGAGCTTTAAATGCCGTACTATAAGACGTTCTGAACATTAAGTTATCAAGTGGCTGCCAACGGAAAGCAATTTTTGGGTCTAATGTTGAACCAAAATCACTATATTTCTCAAAGCGTCCGGCCAATTGCATTTCTAAAGTGTCATGCAATGGAACAGAAAACTCAGAATATAAAGCTCGTGAGTTCCGATCACCTTTAGAAGATGTCCCTCCTGCCCCCATAATATTTCCTGCAGCTCCATTTGGGTCTGGTTTGTCATCAATTGACTCTTCTCTCCACTCAACACCTGCAGCCATATATACATCACCGGCAGGCAAAGAAAAAACTGGCATTGAGAAACTACCAGAAACAAAGGTCATTTCAGATAGAGCCTCTCGTTTTGTGGAAAGACGGAAAGTATCGATAACTTCCTGAGAATTCTGGGTTGGAGTCAAGGGATTGTATGAACCATTATCTACAGCTGCATAAAACCGGTCCGTATGAATATAGTTCTTACCCTGCGTTACTGTTTCATTGCGGCTATAACCAGCAGCACCTTCCCAGTCTATAAACTTATCCGCAAACTCAAGCCCACCCTTGAATCCACCAACAACACGATACGCATCATTTGTAATCTCATTCAACCGTGGACCCACATCAGCGTATCGAGCCTTTACACGAATAGCTTCACCAGTAGGATTATTTGGATTACTAGCATCCATAACTCTGTTAATAAAATCCGGTGTAGGGGCAGATCTCGTATCTGTCAGAACATGATTATATGAAAGCTCAGCAAAACCAGAAACGGAGTCATTAAAGTCATGACTAAAGATGCTAAGAAGGCCATATCTCTCTGTTGCAGGAACCAAATCCAGATAACCTGCGTAATCGTATGCACATTGATTCCCGGTTGGATCATTACATACATTCTGCTTAGGGTCTTTAGACGAGCCATCTGCATTGACAATTTCATATGATGGATAGATTGAAAGTGAACTTCTAAAGTCATACCCACCATTTTTATCTGAATGATCAGCAGAATCATTCAAGTCCCGATCAGTCATATTTATATTATTTCGATTAAAATAATCGAAGGAAACCAACACATTACTGTCGCCAAACTCTTTACCAGTTACAAGATTAATCTTTCCCTCTTGCCCATCATGCTTTGTTGTTGAGCCTGTTGTGAAGGTTACGGCTGTGCCATCATAACTATCCTTAAGAATAATATTTATAACACCAGCAATAGCATCAGAACCGTAGATTGCTGAAGCACCATCTTTAAGAACCTCAATACGTTCTACAGCTCCCAGGGGAATAGAGTTTAAATCCACCCCAGTATCATTCACATTCTGCGCAAAGCCATAGTTTGCGACACGCCGACCGTTGAGGAGTGTTAACGTTCTGCTTGAACCAAGCCCTCTCAAGGATGTGAATGCTGATCCTGGTGCAAAGCTATTCGTATAAGTTTCGTTATAACTTCCACCACCATTTTCAGTAAGAGAGCGCAAAACATCAGCTACAGAAGTTGCACCTGACCTATCCAAATCTTCTCTTGAAATAATCGTGACCGGAGCAACACCCTCAACATCCACCCGAGAAATTCGCGACCCGGTCACCTGGATTTTCTCCAGCTTTTCAACCGAATCCTCATTAGAATATGCTGCCGACGAGACAAACGAAGACCCTAAAGCAACAGCAACCGCTGTACTCAACACCGTCCTTCTAAACATTCTTTTTCCTTGCTCACTTGTTGTGTTTATTATGGCCAGCCTGAGCTTTTGGCTCCCTGCCTGTACACCGCCGTGGCGGGCTACGCTCTTACTACTTCCATCTCCGATGGAGACATCCCCTTGTAGCTCCCCTGTGCTGATCCGGTTATTAACCTTCACCACACTATTGGCTTATCACCAACTTATACTGCAATTGTCGGTTAGACATTGATGCAGTCATACCTGTCATGCTTTCACATCCATAAACGCGACCACGCAATCATCATTCCAATTTTACATCACCCGCAAACACAAGGATTAAAACAGAAACAAATTATACTTACATAGCCGTACGTATATTTCATTTTTGTGACAGGTAAGCGCACTGTAAGTTTTTTTAAAGAGAAAAATCAACCAAACAACGCAAAAAAATAGGTATTTTCACTTACAAGCCTCACAGAAAGGATATTTTACTAGACAATTGCAGATAACAAAGGCTTTTACTCTGCAATTTTTTTCAACCATCCCCTGTCAGTAATCTTTTCTATCTTGCGCCATATTGGTGCATTTTGCTTTATGGCTGCACCACTAAACGTCATAAGACGTATTATTAATTGAAAGGTGACGAGATAGGGATAAATACGTAGAATTCGTTAGCAGCTGATCAGCCAACACCCTGGCTATCTCTGGAAAATGTATGCGTTTCTGGCTCAACATCAGCCCAACGCATGGCGAACAGCAGCCCACTGGCTCTGACCACCGATAACAATAAAGAGAACAATCATGCCGCAAAGTCCCACTTCAAAGTGGGCCGCTATTCTGACTGCAACTCTAGTGCTTTCGGGATGCTCAGGCCCCTGGAATGACCCGAATCCACCAGTGGATTCAAAAGACGTTACCTACTTTGGCAGTTTCATTACCCGCCCCAAACATCTGGACCCGGTGCGTTCCTACAGTTCGGAGGAAAAGCTGTTTATTGACCAGATTTATGAGCCACCACTGCAATACCACTTCCTCAAGCGTCCTTATGAGTTGGAGCCCGCTACTGCTGCATCAATGCCGACGCTGGAGTTGCTTGACGAGAATTTAAATCCGGTATCTGAAGACAGTCAGGATGATGTTGCATTCAGCCTAATTACCATACGACTCAAGCCAGGTACCATGTATCAGCCCCACCCTGCACTTGCAGAAGACGATCAGGGCAAACCGGTTTACCTGTTTAATTCTGCGGAAGAAAGTGAACAGTACAAGCAGCTGAGCGACTTTCCCGCCACCGGTACCCGGGAACTGAAAGCAGACGATTACATCTATCAGATCAAACGGATGGCTGACCCGGTCAACAAATCACCGCTGCTTGGTTTGATGACCGATTACATTGTCGGCATGAAAGATTTTGGTGCATGGGCCAAAGAGAACCGACAGGAAGAAGCGTGGCTGGACCTTCGCGCTCACCCCATGGAAGGACTGACCAGGGTGGATGACTATACGTTCTCCATTCGCATTGAAGGCATTTATCCGCAGTTTCAATACTGGCTTGCCATGCCTTTCTTTGCGCCTGTCCCCTGGGAAGCCGACCGCTTTTACCACAACCCCGGATTTCCAGATCGTAACCTGACGCTGGACTGGAACCCTATTGGTACCGGTGCCTTTATGATGACGGTGAACTCACCCAATCGTGAAATCGTTCTGGAGAGAAACCCGAATTTCCGACAAGAACTCTACCCTTCTGATGGTTCGGTCGATGATCAGAAAAAAGGCTACCTGGCCGATGCTGGGAAGCCACTGCCGTTTATTGACAAAGCCATTTTCCGCTATGAAAAAGCGGCCACCTCCATGTGGAGTAAGTTCACTCAAGGTTACTACGACCGTTCCGGTGATGGTGACCCCAACATCAATACGGCCACTTTTGACCAGGCGTTTACTGTCGGCCCGGGTGGACTCGAGCTGACCCCGGAACTGGAAACACGCAATATTATTGTTGATGAAGAAATCCGCCCCTCGCTCTTCTACACCGGCTTTAATATGGTCGATCCTGTCGTTGGCGGATATACAGAAGATAAGCGCAAGCTTCGTCAGGCCATCAGCATCGTGTATAACGATCAGGAGTACATCGATATTTTCCGCAATGGTATAGGACAGGTAGCCCAGGGCCCCATCCCACCGGGCTTATATGGTTATGCCGAAGGAGAAGCGGCAACGAACGCCTATATCTTTGACTGGGACCCGGCAACCAAAACACCCAAAAGAAAATCCATTGAGTACGCCAGGCAATTACTGGCTGAGGCGGGATACCCCAATGGACGACACCACGAAACCGGCAAGCCGTTGATCCTCTATATGGATACCACCTCTGCGGACAGCAGCCCAAGAGCGGACTGGATCAAAAAACAGCTGGACAGGATTGGCGTACAACTTGAGTTCCGCACCACCGACTACCCGCGCTTCAAAGAAAAAATGCGCCAGGGTAATACCCAGATGTTCGGCTGGGGATGGCTGGCTGACTACCCGGACCCTGAAAACTTCCTGTTTCTTCTGGACAGTCGTCAGGGCCTGGTGAAATGTCAGTGTGCCGGCAGTAATTCTACCAACTATGACAACCCTGATTTTGATCGCTTATACGACAAAGTAAAAACACTGGCCAATGGACCGGAACGACTGGCTGCTATTAACCAGATGGTGGCCATTGTTCAGAAAGATAGCCCATGGATCTGGGGTTTTAATAACAAGGAGTATTACCTCTCTAACCAGTGGGTATACAACACCAAGCGCCATGGTATTAGCCAGGGTACGCTGAAATACGTTCGAGTCGATCCTGCGCTCAGGGAACAAAAACAGAAAGAGTGGAACCAACCCATTGTCTGGCCACTGATGGCCAGTATCGGCTTGTTATTCCTTTTGGTTGTTCCTGGTATCAGGGCTTATCGCCGCAGGCAGAAACTGACGATTGATGCTTCGTAGAGATAAAAATATGTTTTCCTACATAATTAGAAGACTGTGCTACGCCATTCCAATTTTGATTGGCGTAAATCTGCTGACGTTTGTTTTATTTTTTATCGTCAACACGCCTGAAGATATGGCAACGGCTCATCTTGGGGATAAGTACGTAACCGAAGACGCGGTGCAGGCATGGATCGCTGAAAAAGGGTATGACCAACCCCTTTTCTTAAACGGTGATGCCGATGGACTGGGAATACTCACAGACACCATCTTTTTTAACAAGTCGTTAAAACTGTTTGCTTTCGATTTTGGCACTTCCGATGCCGGCAGAAGTATTCAGTCCGACGTTCTGGATCGCATGGGACCAAGCCTGGCACTGGCTCTTCCTACCTTCTTTATTGGGATTTTTGTCAACATCTCGGTGGCTCTGATGGTATTGATGTTCCGTGGCAGCAGCCTGGACCGTTTTGCGGTGGTGGTCTTTGTTACCCTGATGTCCATCTCCTATCTGTTCTATATCATTTTCGGCCAGTACTACATGGCGAAAATGTCCCGTCTGTTCCCGGTATCCGGATTCAATGACGGTATAGACGGCTGGCGTTTCCTGATACTGCCCATTGTGATTGGTGTCATTTCCGGTATTGGTGCCAGCGCCCGGTGGTACCGCTCGCTGTTTATCGAAGTAGCCGGACAGGATTTTTCCAGAACAGCCCGAGCCAAAGGCGTCAGCGAGGCGGGCGTGCTGTTCCGGCATATTTTGCCCAATACCATGCTGCCAATTCTCACCGGGGTGGTGGTTGTGATTCCAGTGTTGTTTATGGGCAGCCTGGTGATGGAGTCATTTTTCAGTATTCCGGGCCTTGGCAGCTACCTGCTGGACGCTATTCGTGCGCAGGATTTTGCCATTGTCAGAGCGATGGTCTTTCTCGGCTCTGTTCTTTACATCATTGGTTTGATTCTGACCGATATTTCGTACACCTGGGCAGATCCCCGGGTCCGATTGAGCTAAACAGCGAGGGACGTAATTATGGATTTCGAAATCGGACCCGGCCTGTTTGGTGAAGGCTTTATGTGGACCATTTTATGGAGTGATGCGCTGATCTTTTTGCTGGTCGGTGCAATCTCCCTGTTTGTCGCCTCCTTTCGGCGCAACCCCCAAAACATGGAACGCTGGCGACAGGTGTTCGCCACCAGACTGGGCATGGCAACCTTTGTTATCATCATGTCCTATGTGATGATTGCCTTGGTGGACTCAGTCCATTTCCGTAAAGCACTGCCTGCTGCGGAGGGTCAAAGCAGCGAACAGGTGTTTTACAGCAATGATGTGCATAGCCTGCTGGATCTTGCCCTCGGTGAGATGGGTGAACGACCTGAGCGTACCTACTCCGCACCTTTTGCCCTGAAATCATGGAATAAGGAAAACCTGTTACTGCCGGATGGAGAGCGGGTTCGGGATTACCCGGAGCTGGCCTATGGCGGTGCGCATTTGGCAAGCCCGGAATCATTTGTTAAAGATATTGCTATTAAGTCACTGGTCGGAATTGGCAAAGGCCTGGCCGTTGCCCTGGCACTGATCGGCCTTCATGCCCTCTGGTTGCGTAGAAGCCAGTCTGCCGGTGTTGGTGATATAAGCCCTCTGCCCTGGAAGTCAGCCTGGATTACCTTTGCCATTATCATGGCAGTGCTTGGCTGGTTGATCACCCTGGGCAATCTATATCATGTTCTGGGTACTGATCAGGCCGGAAACGACACGCTCTTTGAAAGCCTGAAAGGCATTCGGACCGGCGTATTGATTGGCACACTGGCTACCCTGATCACCATGCCTGTGGCTATCAGCCTGGGGCTGGCAGCCGGTTACTTCAGGGGCTGGATTGATGATGTCGTGCAATATATTTACACGACGCTTATCTCTATTCCCGGTTTGCTATTGATCGCAGCCTCCGTTCTGCTGTTCCAGGTCTGGATCAATAATAATCCACAGTTCTTTGAGATTGGCCTGGAAAAAGCCGATGCCAGGTTCCTGGCTCTGTGCTTTATTCTGGGCATCACCAGCTGGACAACCCTCTGTCGTCTGCTGCGGGCAGAAACTCTGAAGATCAGTCAGCTTGACTACGTTCAGGCTGCACATGCTTTTGGTGTAAGCCATTTCCAGATTATCAAACGGCATATCCTGCCCAACCTCAGCCATATCATTATGATCTCCTTCGTACTGGACTTCAGCGGTCTTGTACTGGCGGAAGCGGTTCTTGCCTACATTGGTGTCGGTATCGATCCTGCCATGGCCAGCTGGGGCAATATGATCAATATGGCCAGTACGGAACTGTCCCGTGAACCATCTATCTGGTGGAATCTGTGCGGAGCTTTCTTCCTGATGTTTACCCTGGTGCTGTCCGTCAACCTGTTCTCTGACCTGGTGCGCGACGCGTTTGACCCAAAAACCAAACTGGAGACGGCATGATGACGGTAACAATGACTGAAGCACGATCCACTGCCTACGTTCAAACGGCCACCAGTGAACTCACTATAAAAAAGCAAACAGTCGATAAATCGCTGGCGCTTTCCGTCAGCAACCTGAACGTTCGCTTGCGTCATAAGCCATATACGACCATTTTGAAGGATGTCAGCTTTGACCTGAAAAAAGGTGAAGTGTATGCACTGGTTGGCGAATCCGGCAGTGGCAAATCCATAACGTCCCTGTCCATTCTGCGACTACTGCCGGATGCACTGACCATTACCAGGGGTAAAATCGCCTTGCCTGAAACCAGCCTGTTCGCTTTAACGGAACAGGAAATGGGCGGTATACGCGGCAAAAAGATCGCCATGATTTTTCAGGATGCACTGACTGCCTTGAACCCGGTACAGACCGTTGGGGCTCAGATTGCAGAGACCTTGAAGATTCATACCTCGCTGAATTCTTCAGAAATCCGTGAGCGGACGGTTGAACTGTTTCGGGAAGTAGGCTTGCCTGACCCGGAGAAGCGGGTTGACTGGTATCCCCACCAAATGTCCGGTGGTCAGCAACAGCGTGTGATGATTGCCATGGCTTTGGCCTGTGAACCCGATATTCTCCTGGCGGACGAGCCAACCACCGCTCTTGATGTGACGATTCAGAAACAGATTCTGGAACTGATTAAAACGCTGACCGTAAAGCGAAAACTGGCCGTTCTGCTGATCACCCACGATATGGGGGTTGTTCGCCAGACTGCTGATCGGGTCGGCGTTATGTACCAGGGAGAGATCATTGAACAGAATGTTTGTGAAGCCTTTTTTGCCGATCCAAAAGAAGCCTATAGCCGACAGCTGATTGATAGTCTTCCGGATATGGACGAGTACCGTTCACTGGAAAAAGAAGCGTCCCTGTTAACCGTGGAAGACCTGACAATCCACTTCCCGGTGCGCAAAGGATTATTTCAGCGGGTACACAGCTACACCAAAGCCGTTGATGGCATCAGTTTTGCCATTGGCAAAGGGGAGACTCTGGCCCTGGTTGGTGAATCCGGGTGTGGTAAGTCCACAACGGGGCGTGCCATTCTTAACCTTGAGAAAGCCACTGCCGGCAACATCTGGTACAACAGCCTTTGTGTCAATCAGCTAACCCGCCGGGAAATGCTGCCGCTGCGCAAGAAGATTCAGGTTATTTTCCAGAACCCGTTCTCTTCCATGAACCCACGCATGACCGTTGGGGATATTATTGAAGAGGGAATGGTCAGCCTTGGTCTTGAACTTTCTAAAGAGGAGCGGATTCAGCGCATTGAATCCCTGCTTGCCCGAGTAAGGCTTGAGCCTGAGCATCGTCACCGCTACCCACATGAGTTTTCAGGGGGTCAACGACAGCGTATTGCCATTGCCCGGGCCCTGGCCGTAGAGCCGGATCTGATTATCTGTGACGAACCCACCAGCGCCCTGGATGTTTCCATTCGGGCTGAAGTACTGGACTTGCTGTTAGAGCTTCAGAGGGAGTTACAGGTATCCTATCTGTTCATCACCCACGATCTTTCCATTATCCCTCACATCGCCCATCGCGTTGCGGTCATGCAGGGTGGCAAGATTGTTGAACAGGGTCTGACTGAACAGGTTTTGACTCAGCCACAACATGAATACACAAAAATGTTGCTGGATGCGGTTCCTTCGGCCCATTGAATTGAGAGTGAAGTTGGTGTGCGTTCCCACCGCTCCGAGTGGGAACCAGAACACCTCAGACAATTATTTCTTGCTCTCTTACCCGCGCCTTCCCGTATTTTTTTATTAATGACCTGAATTGGTCATAACTTAAACCCAACATTTCTGCTGCCGCTTTTTGATGTCGTCTTCTATCTCTCCCAACTCGTGAGAAATTCGCACTGCAAAATGATTGGCAAGTAACAGAACATCTTCCTGTCTGGCTCGCAGAGGAGGGATAGCCACCACATCAAACGCCAGTCGATCCAGAAGGTCTTCCCTGAAGCGTCCTTTTCTTGCAAGCTCAGGTAAGTTTTCATTGGTTGCGGCGCAGTTAAGCTTAACAAGATTCTGTTGCCATCGTGGTGACAGATAATGCAAACGACTTGCGACCTCTTCCTTACCAGTTCCCCGCTCTCCCATCACTAATACCGGACGCTCATGGCGAGCATAGCGGGAAATTGACTCAAGCATCTCAAGAAATGCAGGCGATGAGCCGATCAAAGTCTTCTTCCTGGAGGAAATGATGTCGGGCATTGTTTTTGTTATTCTAAAGCTTTTGCGATTTAAACCATTGTCTGGTCTATCAAACCACATAGTGGCCAAAAAAACCAAGATCAAAAATTGTCAGCTCTAAACAGAATTTAATAATTCTTTAATAAACAACAGGTTATTTTAATTTGTCAGATTGGTACAGTTTCTGAGCTGTTAAATGGAAAGTAAATAGTTGATGAAAGGAATTCTAAACATGAAAGCACTGCTTCAATCTGTTATTGTCTCACTTGGTTTGATTAGCACAGTTGCTCTTGCAGATGAGCTGCCACCGTGGGCAGAAATGATTTCTGACACTGAAATCAAAGCACTACAAACGGAAGCCATGGAGCAAATAGAACAAGAACTGATGAAAGAGCTGCCAGCAGATCTCGCCAGACATCGCCAGTTGATTAATGAGTACCTCTTTGACCAGCAACCATTAAATGAGAACGTTCAGCAAAATGACAACAACAGCCATTTAAACAAGAAAAAAGACGAAAATCGCATTATAAATTTTTGAAAATCAACCCGAATCAGGGAGCGCAGTCATGAGTATTTTTTCCCGTCTCAGTGACATCCTGAATGCAAATATCACCGCTCTGCTGGATAAGGCAGAAGATCCTGAAAAAGCCGTTTGAGAATGGTTAAAACAACAATACTGAATTGATCCAAAAAGGGAGTCACAATACCTATGGAATATGTCATCGACGGCATTGTCCCTATCAGTGCCATTCTGATTTTATTCCTGTTCCTGCCCTGGCTTGTCTTCCACTACCTGACACAATAATGATAAGGAAGCAGCACCTTGACTGTCTAAAACCTCTGTCAGTCAACTGGCCCGTAAAGTAACAAGACTGGAAAGTCGCCTGTCCCGAGTCGAAGACAGCGTAACGTCCAATCACGTGAAATTCGCTCGTGAGTTTCGAGAACTGCAATCTTCAGAAAAACCTGCCAGGCAAGAATCATAACCTCCCCCCCCCCTGCTGATCAAGACAGATTGCAATACATATTCATATCTGTTCTTATTGGCAAGTTGTTTGCTAACACAATAAAAACGACTTCGTACTTCTATATATCGCTACGTTGTTGAGCATGGATACCCTCCGGGCTTAAGTAGACTGTCGATACTTACTACATAAGAAGACCATGAAAAGAGGAAGTAGCACCCGTGAAAATCAAACAATTCAAGCAACTTAAAGCTGGCTTGCTGGCTGTTTCTATTGCGCTTTCCGGCACATTGCTAACCACTCCCGACAACGAGGCCCTTGCTGTCGGCACACTCCGTATCGGCAATATGGGAGAGCCCGCCTCTCTTGATCCACACTTCATTTCAGGCACCTGGGAAAGCGGCATTGTTGGCAATATGTTTCTTGGCCTGACCACAGAAGCAGCCGATGGCACCATCATTCCCGGAGCTGCCAAAAGCTGGACAGTGTCAGACGATGGTCTTGTATATACGTTCACACTCAGAGACCACACCTGGTCTGATGGCAAGCCAGTGACCGCACAGGATTTCAAAATGGCACTGGAACGTATCCTGAAGCCTGAAACTGCTGCTGGTTATGCCTCCCTTCTTTATACCATCAAAGGTGCTGAAGATTACAACACCGGCAAGGCAGGTCCTGAAGCGCTTGCAGTAAAAGCCATTGATGATAGTACTCTCGAAATTACACTTTCCGGCCCGGCCCCTTACTTTATTGCACAGCTGGCCCATTACACCGCCTACCCTGTTCCGAGTCACAAAATCGAAGAGCTGGGTAAAAACTGGGCAAAAGATAGCAACATGGTCAGCAATGGCGCGTTCACTCTGAGTGAGTGGACACCTAACGCTCAGATTCGCCTGGAAAAAAACCCGCAGTTTTACGACGCTGCGAATGTATCGCTGGATGAACTGGTTTACTACCCACAGGAAGACCGTTCAGCTGTACTGAAGCGAGTTCGGGCTGGCGAGGTCGACATTCAAACAGACTTTGCTTCTTCAGACCTGAAATGGCTGGAGAAAAACATGCCGGACTACGTGCGCATCGCACCGTATCTCGGCGTTTATTACTACCCTCTTAACCTTGATGATGGTGTGCTAAAAGACCTGCGTGTCCGGAGAGCGCTGGCGATGACCATTGATCGCAAAATTCTCACTGAAAAAGTGTTGAGAACGGGTGAAGTAGCGGCATACAGCTTTGTACCACCCGGTACTGGCGACTACGGCTCATCTCCTGAAGTCAGCTGGAAAGGAATGAATCAGGCCGAGCGTGTCGCCGAAGCGCAAAAACTGATGAAACAAGCGGGTTATGATAAATCTAATGCACCTACCATCCGGCTGAGTTACAACACGTCAGAGAACCATAAGAAGGTTGCGATCGCTGTTGCTGCCATGTGGAAAAAAGCACTGGGTGTGAAAACTGAACTGTTCAACACTGAAGTCAAGGTTCACTACGACAACCTGAAAACCCGGGATTTTCAGGCTGCCCGCGCTGGCTGGATCGCTGACTATAACGATCCGCAGAACTTCCTGAATCTGATGGAAAGCCGTAACACTTCTCAGAACTACGCTAACTTTAATGACGGCACCTACAACGATCTGATGAGAAAAGCGGAGCTGGAAGCTGACCCTGTCAAGCGTAATGACTATATGCGACAGGCTGAAGTTATTGCGCTGAACGAACTGCCAAATATACCTATTTACCACTATGTATCCAAAAACCTGGTAAGTCCGAAGGTTGATGGCTGGATTGATAACGCCTCCGATATCCATCGGGCCCGATACCTTTCTATTAAGTAACTGGACAGCCTCCTGCTGTTGTACAGCAGGAGTGCGCTCAAAAGTTGTCGTGCGCCACGGATGGCCATGAATAACAAAACGAAGAGGGAACTCCAGAGGAAAGAGCGAATTGTTCCATGTTCTCCTATATTCTCAAGCGGTTGCTGACGGCGATTCCGACGCTGCTCATCATCATTACCATCGCATTTTTTATGATGCGTATTGCCCCCGGTGGGCCGTTCGATCAAGAACGACAGTTACCCCCGGAAATTGAAGCCAACATTCTCAAAGCCTACGATCTGGACAAACCAGTCTATGAACAGTATTTCATTTACCTTGGTAAGCTGCTTCAGTTTGATTTTGGCCCTTCTTATAAATTCAGAGACTTTTCCGTTACTGAGCTGATTTTGTCCGGCTTACCAGCCAGCTTCCAGATTGGCGGACTTGCTATATTGCTGGCGACGTTTATTGGCATTGGTTTAGGAACACTTGCAGCACTTTATCAGAACCAGAAAACCGATTACGCCATTATGGGCGTTGCGATGACCGGTATAGCGGTTCCTAACTTTGTTGCGGCCCCAATTCTTTCCCTGGTATTTGGTGTCTACCTGGCCTGGTTACCGGTTGCAGGCTGGGGCGATGGCGCTGCCAGAAACCTGGTTTTACCCGTAATCTCTCTGGCCCTGCCCCAGATCGCTTATATTGCCCGACTGACCCGGGGTTCAATGATTGAGGTTCTGCACTCTAACTACATCAGAACGGCAAGAGCTAAAGGAATTCGTGAACGCCTGGTGGTCATTCGCCATGCCATCAAAGGTGCTTTGTTGCCTGTGGTTTCCTATTTGGGGCCAGCGGTTGCCGCTGTGACTACCGGCTCGGTAGTGATTGAGTCTATTTATGATATTCCCGGCGTTGGCCGTTACTTTGTCAATGCCGCACTGAACCGTGACTATCCATTGGTAATGGGTGTGGTGATTTTCTACGCAACCCTGATTCTCATTATGAACCTGATCGTGGATGTGGTGTACAGCTTTCTGGATCCAAAACTGAGGGTTAGCGGATGAGCAACATCATGAATGTGAACGATAAACTGGCCACGTTTAACGACAACTTTTCAGATTCAGCCGATTTAACTGAAGTTGCTGGCCGCTCTCTCTGGCAGGATGCCCGTATTCGCCTGATGCGAAACAAGGCGGCCGTGGTTTCAATGATCATTCTATCCATCATTACATTGATGGCTATTTTTGCTCCCTGGCTGTCATCTCACCCTTTTGATGAGGTCTATTGGGACTTTATTCAAGTGCCTCCCAACGCTGCTGAAGGCTTCTGGTTTGGTACCGATGAAAATGGTCGAGATCTGTTTGTCCGCACGCTCTATGGAGCAAGAGTTTCGCTCATGGTTGGGCTGGTAGCCACAACCGTGTCACTGGTCATCGGTGTCGTTTATGGCGCTGTAGCTGGCTATATGGGTGGACGTATCGATAACATCATGATGCGTTTTGTGGATATTCTTTACTCCCTGCCTTTCATGTTCTTTGTGATTATTCTGATGGTGATCTTTGGTCGCAACATTTATCTGATCTTTGTCGCATTAGGTGCTGTTGAATGGCTTACCATGGCCCGTATTGTGCGAGGCCAGACCCTGGCGGTTAAAAAGAAAGAGTTTGTTGAAGCAGCCCATGCCAGTGGCGTGTCAACGACAAAAATTATCTTCCGCCATATCATTCCCAATATTCTTGGGCCGGTGATCGTCTATATGACACTGACAATTCCCCAGGTCATTCTGACGGAAAGTTTTCTCTCATTCCTGGGCCTCGGGGTTCAGGAGCCTTTGACCAGCTGGGGCGTTTTGATTTCCGAGGGGGCAAAAGTCATGGAATCTGCACCCTGGATGCTGGCATTCCCGGCCACTTTCCTGGCCATCACACTTTTCTGTTTCAACTTCATTGGTGATGGTCTGCGCGACGCACTGGACCCAAAGGATCGATAACTATGAACGAGAACAGCATCATTCTTGAGGTCAAAAACCTCAATACCCGCTTCGATACACCGGATGGTGAAGTAGCCGCCGCCAATGAAATCAGTTTCACCCTGAAGAAAGGTGAAAGCCTGGGTGTCGTGGGCGAATCCGGTTCCGGAAAAACCCAGATATTTATGGCTTTGATGGGTTTGCTGGCAAAGAATGGCAAAACCACGGGTGAAGCTATCTTTAAAGGCCAAAACATTCTTGGACTGCCCGTTAAAGAACTGAACAAGGTGCGTGGCGTTTCTCTGTCCATGATTTTTCAGGACCCAATGACATCCCTGAACCCCTATCTGAAAGTCTCACGACAGATGACTGAAGTCCTGATTGAACATCAGGGCATGAGCCAAAAGAAAGCCCTGGAGCGATCCATTGAAATGCTGGAACTGGTAGGCATACCAGAGGCCCGTAAGCGGGTTCATATGTACCCCCATGAGTTCTCTGGTGGCATGCGTCAGCGAGTTATGATTGCTATTGCGCTGCTCTGTGAGCCGGACCTGTTAATTGCTGATGAGCCAACCACTGCGCTCGATGTTACCATTCAGGCTCAGATTCTGGACCTGCTCCATGACCTGAAAGACAAGCTGGGTATGTCCATTGTGATGATTACCCATGACCTGGGTGTCATTGCCAGTATGTGCGATCATGTGATGGTGATGTATGGTGGTCGTGTGGTTGAAACCGGATCCGTACAAGCACTCTTCAGTGATGCAAAACACCCATACACCCGGGGTCTTTTGCAATCCATGCCGAGAATTGATGGTGATCATAATGAAGACCTCTACGCAATTCCCGGACAGCCTCCCAACCTTCAAGCATTGCCACAAGGTTGTGCATTTCAGCCCCGATGCCAATATGCGACCAATCTCTGTCAACAGGAGCGCCCTCAAACCACTGAGTTTGATGCTGGTCGAACGGCCTCTTGTCATCAACTGAGTTCAGCTTTTCACACCAGCAACCCTGTTAAAAATAATCCTGTTAATGTCGTGGAAGGTGTTTTATGACGGTTACTGAGCAAGCGCCAATCCTTACAGTAGAAAACCTTAAGGTGCACTTCCCCGTCGATACAGGCACATTCTTCACGAAAAAAAAGACTTTGAAAGCCGTCGATGGTGTCAGTTTCCAACTTCATGAAGGTGAAACCCTTTCTGTCGTTGGTGAGTCTGGCTGCGGGAAATCCACGCTCGGTAGAGCAGTTCTGCAATTACTTCACAATACTGATGGACAGGTTGTCTGGATGGGGCAGAGCATCACCGGGCATTCCGTAAAAGAGATGCGCCCTTTGCGCAAACAGATGCAGATCATTTTTCAGGATCCGCTGGCCAGCCTTGATCCGCGCATGACCATCGGCGAGATTATTGCTGAACCACTGATCACCCATCATCCAGAGCTTGCTGGTGAGGCGGTCAGGGACCGTGTTCGTGAGATGATGAATATTGTTGGCCTGTTGCCACACATGATCAACCGTTACCCCCATGAGTTCTCAGGTGGACAGTGTCAGCGAATCGGTATTGCCCGGGCAATGATTCTTCAACCCAGGGTGATCGTCTGTGATGAACCTGTGTCCGCACTGGATGTCTCTATTCAGGCGCAGATCATTAATCTGCTGGGAGAGTTGCAACAGAAGTTTGGTCTGTCACTGCTGTTTATCAGTCATGATCTTTCCATTGTCCGTCACATCAGTCATCGGGTAATGGTTTTGTATTTGGGTAATGTTATGGAGATTGCCGATAAAGATGATCTCTATAACTCGCCAAAACATCCTTATACACAGGCTTTGATTTCCGCAGTTCCGGCTCCGGACCCTGCAGTGAGAAAGAAGCGGGTAGTATTGAAAGGCGATTTACCTTCACCGATTGATCCACCATCAGGCTGTGTCTTCAGGACTCGCTGCCTCTATGCGGACGAACAGTGCTCACAGAAAAAACCAGACCTTGTTGATTGCTCCACGTCCGGATTGAATCAGCATCACCAGGTTGCCTGTTATAAAACTGATATAATCGACGGTTGACCAATATGCGGGGTGATTTACTCCGCTCTTCAGTGCTGCTGATTAAAACCGAAAAGCCGCCTAATAAAGTATGGCCTGCTCTATGCCTGCCTTGAAGTTCCCGATGGCGGCTAACCCCGGAGAATTAATACCATGTCTATGGGGGAACAATCAGAGGGGGAAGGGGCTTGAAAACAAACTGGGAACTGTCTCAAGAAAAGACGGCAGGATTTGAAAACACCAACAATAGCACTTCATAGTTAAGAAAAATGGCTCCCCGAGCTGGACTCGAACCAGCGACCCAATGATTAACAGTCATTTGCTCTACCAACTGAGCTATCAGGGAACTAATCGACAGTTTTGCTGTACTGACAACAGTCTCTTCAACAAGGGACTTTTTATGAGTCTCAATGCTGTATGGTGGGTCGTGTAGGATTCGAACCTACGACCAATTGGTTAAAAGCCAACTGCTCTACCGACTGAGCTAACGACCCATTCTTACATCAGCCACAGGCTGACAGATAGAATAAGTGGCTCCCCGAGCTGGACTCGAACCAGCGACCCAATGATTAACAGTCATTTGCTCTACCAACTGAGCTATCAGGGAACTAATCGACAGTTTTGCTGTACTGACAACAGTCTCTTCAACAAGGGACTTTTTATGAGTCTCAATGCTGTATGGTGGGTCGTGTAGGATTCGAACCTACGACCAATTGGTTAAAAGCCAACTGCTCTACCGACTGAGCTAACGACCCAT